>JALSOO010000150.1 GCA_026986355.1 Campylobacteraceae bacterium
ACAGAACCTGCTGTCACCATTGCTTTTTTAAAGAATTCTCTTCTTTGCATCAATTGTCCTTTTATTAAGTTACTAAATCATACATCAGTAATTATAATAATGCAATATATAGCGTTAATATTAGATAATAAATAGTACTAACGTAACGATACACTATTATTTTTTAGTATAATTATGATTAATTATAAGTATAATATTTGATAGTAATTAAAATTATATATATTTATCTTTTTTAACACTTTCCCACTTTTTAACCAAATTCGATACAATACCTCATCAAAAAATCAAGAGGAAAATCTACTATGACATTTACAACACCACTACAAGAAAATGCTATTAAAATAATGCTTTTAGGCTCTGGAGAGCTAGGCAAAGAGGTTGCTATCGAAGCTCAACGATTGGGAGTTGAGGTTATTGCCGTTGATAAATATAAAAATGCTCCTGCTCACTTGGTAGCTAACCGTTCTTATGCTATTGATATGCAAGATGAATCAGCTGTTTTAGAAGTAATAGAAAAAGAGAACCCTACATATATATTGCCAGAGGTTGAAGCTATCTCTATTTCGGCTCTTTTTGAAGCAGAAAAGAGAGGTTTTCATGTGATTCCTAATGCAGAAGCTGTTAATAAAACAATGAACCGTAAAAATATTCGACTTTTTGCTTCTGAAGAGTTAGGATTAACAACATCTAAATATAAGTTTGTTACCTCTTTAGAGGAGCTTAAAAAAGCAGGTGAAGAGATAGGTTTCCCTTGTGTGATAAAACCTGTGATGAGTTCATCAGGTCATGGACAGAGTATCGCTAAGAGTGCTAATGATATTGAAAACTCTTGGGAGATAGCAAAAGAGGCTCGTGGAGATGCAAGTAAATTGATTGTTGAGGAGTTTATCAAATTTGATTATGAGATTACTCTCTTGACCGTTAGAAATGAGACAGGTACAACCTTTTGTGATGCTATTGGACATGTTCAAAAAGATGGAGATTTTATCTTGTCATGGCAACCTATGCCTATGAGCGAACAAGCACTACAAAAAGCAAAAGATATTGCAAAAGCTGTAACCGATGGTCTAGGTGGTCGTGGGATATTTGGTGTAGAGTTTTTTGTAAAAGGAGAAGAGGTCTACTTCTCTGAACTTAGCCCTCGTCCACATGATACAGGAATGGTCACACTAATTACTCAAAGCCAAAGCCAATTTGCACTACATGTTCGTGCTGTTCTTGGGTTGCCTCTAAACTATACTACCTATGGTTCAGGTGCATGTGGAGCGTTTAAAGCTAAAAATGAGAGTAGTAATCCTAAAATAGAAGTGCCAAACTCTGCATTTACAGATAAAAGCTTTGTTCGTATCTTTGGTAAACCAGAATCACATATAGGTCGCCGTATGGCAGTAAGTTTGGTACTAGATGATGATGTTGAAGTAGCAAAAAGTAAAGCTTTGGAGATTGCTTCTTCTATCTTAGATAGTTAATCTTTTTCATATACTTCCTCTAAATTAAGAGGGGTATACTTCGCTTACTTTAAATTTTTAGGATTTCACGTTGCGACCAATAATCTATGCTCTTCTTTTATTTCTATCTATATCCACAAATACCTTTGCCTACTCTCGAATAGACTACACTAAAAAGTGGGAAGTTAAACGTTTTATAAACCATATGAACCATGAGTTTGGATACAAGAAAAAGTATCTAACTCTTATCTTTAAAAAGATACGAAAAAACCCAAATATAACATCTAAAAAATCATGCAAAACTCCTCTACTTAAAAAAAGAGTAAAAGAGGGTTCGTGGGATAGATACAGACGTATTCATATGGGAAAAGACCATATCAATCTAGGTATTGCTTTTATGAAAAAAAATCATAAATATTTAGAAAAAGCATATAAAATATATGGTGTATCTCCTGAATATATCACAGCGATAATAGCCATAGAGAGTTATTATGGTGATAACTGTGGTAAATATTATGTATTTGACCAGTTAGTACATCTTGCTTTTAGTAAACATAGGCGAAAAGAGTTTTACAAGAGCCAATTAGAAGATTTTTTGCGTATGTGTTTTAAGGAACAGATAGAACCACGCAGAGTCAAAGGCTCAAGCTCTGGAGCTATTGGACTACCTCAATTTATGCCAAGTAACTATCCACTCTTTGGTGTTGATTTTGATGGAGATGGCAAGATACATCTAAGCAAACCTGCTGATGCTATTGGTTCTATTGCTAACTACTTTAACAAAAATGGTTGGAAAAAAGATGAGCCTGTAGCTATTCAAACAGATTTCAAAGGCAAACGTTTTTATAGTCTAAAAACAGGATTGAAATATAAATATACTCAACACAGTATCAAATTAAAACCAAAAGGGTACTTTAAATATAAAAGAGAGGTTATGATAGTCAAATTATCAAAAGCATGGAGTGATGAGGTATGGTTTGGAACAGACAACTTCTATGTTATTACGCGATACAACCATAGTGTTTACTACGCAATGGCCGTACATCAACTAGCACAAAAGATAAAATGGAGGGATTTCAACAGTAAAAAGCAAGATTTATTTTAATATAATATTAAATATAAATATTAATTTAAATATAAAAGGATAATTTTATGCAATTAACTGTTTTTCTTGTAGAAGTTATTCTTATATTTTTCTATTTGGAGTGGGAGAAGCTAGATAAATATATAGAGCCACCAAAAGATGAATATAGTAGCTATTACTCCAAAGATATTATTGGAAATGATGTTCTCAAACTTGAAAAGTCAATGAAAGAGTCTGAAAAGATAGCTATACTAAAAAAATCTGAATTGATAGATGAGATTATCAAATATATACCTAAAATAGAGATAATGTCTGAAATAGTCAATAATAGCATAGAAGATAGCAGTGGATTCAAAGAGGAGTTTATAGGATATATGGAATCTCTCCAATTTAAATATATTGGTCAAGAGATTACCATAGAGGAGTTTCGAGAGTCTATAAAAAACCCTCAAAATTTAGATAAATATTAAAGCAATAATTTATTTAGGAGTGGAGTATCAAGGATACAATCTACAACATCTCTCTAAACTCTCTAAAGATATAAGCCGACTCATTTGGTCCGGGACTCGCTTCTGGGTGGTGTTGTACAGACATAATAGGAGAGTCATTATACTTTAAACCCTCAATAGTATTATCAAATAGGTTTTTATGTGTTACTGTTGCTACCTCTGTGATACTGTTTGGTACATTATAGTTGTGATTTTGTGCTGTAATCTCTACTACATTTGTAATATCATTTTTAACAGGGTGGTTTCCTCCATGGTGTCCAAACTTTAATTTAAAAGTATCGTATCCATGAGCGATAGATAGTAGTTGATGACCTAAGCATATTCCAAATAGAGGTACTTTTGCAGAGATTAGCTCTCTAATTTTAGCCTGTTCCTCTTTTAAAATAAGTGGGTCTCCTGGACCATTGGAGAGAAAGACACCATCTATCTCTTTTGCTTTAAACTTCTCTATAATTATAGAAGCCTCCATACTATTAGGAACAACCTCTACCTGCATACCTGCGTGAGTTAGCTCATTTAAGATATTTCGTTTAATACCAAAATCCAAAGCAATAATCTTTTTGGAAGTATCTGGTTTATCGTACTCAAAACTCTCTATATTAAAACGTGCTTCATTATGGATATAAGACTCTTTGGTACTTACCTGCTCAATATAATTTATCTCTTCGATTCTGGGAGTAGACTCCAATAACTTTTTAAGTTCATCAACAGTATGAATCTCTGTAGAGGCTACCATCATCATAGAACCCTCTGCTCTAAGCATTTTAGTAATAAAACGTGTATCTATATCTGTAATTCCTAAAACACCATATTTTTTTAGGAGTTGGGCTAATGTCTCTTGACATCTAAAGTTTGAGGGTCGTGCTTGATAAGAGCGTACAATAATACCTTTACAGTATGCCCCCCTACTCTCCATATCTTGTCTATTACAACCAACATTACCTATCTCTGGAGTGGTAAAGGTAACAAATTGACCTGCATAAGAGGGGTCAGTTACAATCTCTTGATAGCCTGTTAAAGAGGTATTAAAGACAACCTCTCCTACTGATGTACCCTCTGCTCCAAAGCTTTTTGCCTCTAGTAGTGTACCGTTCTCTAAATAGATAGAAATCTTTTTCATTATAACATTCCTCTCTTTCTTAACTCTTCTTCATATAGACGCTCATATACCAACTCATACTCAACCGAACCTGGTATATACTCTTTTTTCATACTCTTAATCTTCTCATAAACGGTATCGTCCATCTTGTCATAGGCATTTGCAAATGCTTTGAATGACTTAAATATAATATTTCTTACTTGGTTATCGTTTACATTATATTCCAATAGATAGTTTTCATAAAGTTCATCTAAAATAGTATGAGATACATCATTATAACGGTCATCATAATTCATAATTACACCAAATTCTGGAGCTAAACGTTTTTTTATCATAAAAAATAGTTCTCTCTCTTTTACCTGTTGAATCTCTATCTCATCGTAGTTCTCATCAAGCATCTCTTCCACTTTGGCATCAAGTTTTTTCTCTTTTTCAAGATTTTCATCAATTATATTTTTACATGCTTCTACAACAGCCTCTTTACCTTTTGGCATGGAGACAAATGGAGCATTTGCTAAATCTATACCAATCTTAGAAGCCACATAACCTGTCTGTTTTGCTTTTAATCTCATCTACTCTCCTTAACGAATAATAGTATCGTCTCTATCTGGACTAGTAGAGATAATACCTATCTTTGTACCTATCATCTCTTCTAGTGCTAAGATATACTCTTTTGCAGTATTAGGTAAGGAGTCAAATGTTCTACACCCCTCTGTCTTGTCCCAACATGCAAAAGTTTTATAGATAGGTGTTGCATCATCAAGGTCATATGGTACATAATCAATCTCTTCTCCCTCTATCTCATACGCAACACACACCTTTACCTCATCAAATCCATCAAGAACATCAAGCTTCATCAAGGCTACTTGGTCTACACCATTTACCCTAACAGCATGTCTCATAGCCACAGCATCAAACCAACCACATCTTCTTGGTCGTCCTGTTGTTGTACCAAACTCATGACCATTTTTACGGAGTCTCTCTCCCTCTTCTCCTAAATCCTCACTTGGGAAAGGGCCATTTCCTACACGTGTACAGTAGGCTTTAGCAATTCCTGTCACTTTTCCTAAATCTTTGGGATTAATACCTAGACCAGCACATGCACCAGCTGATACCGTTGTAGATGAGGTTACATAAGGGTATGTTCCATGGTCAATATCAAGCATTGTTCCCTGTGCACCCTCCAATAAAACCTCTTTTCCCTCATCTAATATCTGCCACATTAGTTGAGTTGTATCAACAATATGAGGGGAGAGAACCTTAGCATATCCATCAAGTTCAGCTTTTAACTCCTCTTTGATAGGTAACTCTACACCCATCACTTCAAAAATAGCTCTATTTATATTAAAAAAATCGACTATTTTTGTAGAGAGTTTCTCTGTATCGTGTAGCTCTCCCATTCGGTGACCAATACGTGCAATCTTATCTTCATATGCAGGTCCAATTCCTTTTCCTGTTGTACCAATAGCTTTATCGCCTTTCATACGCTCACGTGCTTGGTCGATAAGTGCATGATAAGGCAACAACATATGTGCTTTGTCAGAGATAAAGAGTCTACCTTCAAGATTATCAAACTGAACCATCTCTTTGATAAAATTAACAGGAGATAAGACAACACCATTTCCTACAATATTTTTAGCTTTTGGATTTAATATACCAGAGGGAATTAGGTGTAAAGCGTACTTTTTATCCCCAACTACAATAGTATGACCTGCATTGTGTCCACCTGCAAAACGACATACATAATCGTGAGTTTGAGCCATATGGTCTACTATTTTACCTTTTCCCTCATCACCCCACTGTAAACCTACAATCAAATCTGCTTTTGTACCCATTCTCTCTCCATTCTCTCTATTTTTTTATTTTTTGATTGATAGACGCATCGGTATAGAGTGCAAACCCTACTGCATTGATACTCTCTATCTGATAACAACCACCACGAACTAACAACTCATTATTATAGAACATTCTAAATGTCAATGAGTCATAATATCTCATCTTTGCATAATATAGAGGAGCAATAATTACAGATGGATACTCAATCTTGGCTACCATCTCTCTAATGAGTATCAATTCAGATTGAATATCTTGTGGGATTCCATCTAAATCTTCTAAATCTTCTGCTTTATGAATATGAACCAATTTAGAAATCCATGGTAAATCAATCGCTAATATCGCTTCAATATTGGTATCGTGTAGTAGCTTTAAATCTACTCCATACTTCTGGTTCAAAAGTAGAGGTATCTTCATGTTTGAAATCTGTAATAGTGCTTTTAACTCAAGCTTATCTACCAAAGTAGTAGCAATATTGACAACCTCATCAAAAGAGCCATCAAAAATCTCTGCACCAATCTGATACTGCTCTTGGGTAGGAAAAGAGAGTGCAGGTTGGATATAGAACCACTTTTTAGAGTTTACCGTTCGTCCTAGTCGTTTAGTTACGATTCTGACCACATCGGCTGTAGAGTCTGCTCTTAGTGTTACTGTATGGTTATACTCATCATGCAGATGTAGAAGTCTCTTCTCATCATCAAATGAGCTATGTTGATGATATGAAAAGAGTGGAGTCACAATCTCTTCAAATCCATTCTCACTCATAGCTTTAGCAGAGATACTCTCTATCTCTCGTTTTATCTTGGCACACTCTCCAAAATATAGTTTGCTTTTAGTTGGTATCTCATGTTCAAATATCATTAATCTATCTCATTAAAATATACACGGTTAAATGTTCTACTAGCTGTTCCATCAAACTCTCTACGACCCAAATCACTTAATGCCATTTCGATAGCATTAACCACCCATGCAGACTCATAAACAGCTATAAGCCCCATCTGATTTATACGAAATATTTTACCTTTTAAGTGGTCTTGTCCACCTGCTATATTGACTCCATATTTTGTTTTGAGAAGTTTACGAATAGGCTCTGCATCATTATCTAAAACTGTACTCATAGAGAGAGCAGGAGTTTTAGGGTAGATACTAAGTCCAATAGACTCCAATGCACTCTGTGTAGCTTTGGCTCTTGCTTTGGTCTCTGTATATAGAGTATCTACACCCTCTTTTTCAATCTCATCAAAGATTGCATTAAGACCAATAATCAATGTGGTAGGTGCTGTATAAGCCGTTGTATTTTGTCTCTGTTTTTTAATCTCAGAAGCAAGATTAAAGTAGTAATCAACACCATCTCCAATTCTATCAACAGCCAAACTACTTAGACCAATCATTGCCAAACCAGGGGGCAACATAAATGCCTTTTGACTACCTGCTACAAGAGCATCTATATTTGTAGTATCAATCTTCTCAACACCAACAGCTGTTATACCATCAGCTATAACCATAATATCTTTGTTGACTGATTTTACATAAGAAGCAATCTCTTCAACAGGGTGTCTAAGCCCCCCTGCACTCTCGCTAATTTGAATAAAGAGTGAATCTATATCAGAGTTCTCTGCTAATGCCTCTTTTACATCAACAAGTTGTGCAGGGGTATTCCACTCATATTTAAGCTCTACTAGCTCTTTTCCCATAGCTGTTACAATTTTTCCAAATCGTTCGCCAAACTTTCCTGCATTTATGGTCAATGCCTTTCTATTACAAAGATTAAGCACACACGACTGCATAGCACCAGTTCCAGAACTTGCCAACATAACACACTCTTCCATACCAAACAGATTTAGCAGACGTTCACGTGCCTCTTTGAAAATCGCTTCAAATTCAGGTGTTCGATGGTGTAAAGTTTGGGTAGCCATAGCTTGTCTAACAGACTCAGGAACAGGAGTTGGGCCAGGGGTAAAAAGTAACATGTAAATCCTCGATAATCGTATTGAGAACCTTACCATATATAATATGTAAAATTCTCGGGATTATATCGCAAATCTGATTAGGGGTTGATTATCTATGTTTTTTATTTTATATTTGAAGAAAAAAATTTAGAGATATTAAATCTTAAATCCCATACTTTTACTACCCTCAAAGCTAGAACCTAACTCTTTTTCAATCTCTTCCATAAAATCATTCATTGTAAATAGGCTCTCTTCTCGTACAGCTACTTTGTAGGCTGTATTTCTAATAATCAAATCTATCTGCCCACCTGTTAGCTCATGTTTAGAAAGCTCTTCTACATCAAAATACTCATCATAATCTGCATTTTCAGGTAGCATAAAGTGCCATAAACGTTTACGTGCTTTTCTATTTGGTTTTTTGAACTCTATCTTATAGTTAAAGCGTCTGGAAAAGGCTTTGTCAATATTATCCAATAGATTAGTAGTAGCAATCAAAATACCCTCAAACTTTTCAATCTGCTCCAAAAAGATATTTTGCATCTGATTGTGCATCTTGTCTGCTGAACTCCCTGCACCCTCTGTTCTGCTACCCAAAAATTGGTCTGCTTCATTTAGTAGTAAAATGGGGTCTACTTTTGCCTTTTTACTAAGTATCTTGAAATCATCAAAAATCTTACGCACATTCTTCTCACTCTCACCTACATACATAGAGAGGATTTTAGAGCAATCAAAGCTCAATATAGGACGTTTTAGACTCTTTGCCAACGATACAGCCGTCATAGTCTTACCTGTACCAGGAGTACCATAAAATATAATCCTTGCATCAATCCCTTTTCGTTTATCTTTGATACCCCAAGCCTTTAACTTCTCAAATACATCTTTGTCTACCTGTTTGATAATAGTCTCAAGTAGTTCTCGTGTCTTTGGGTGGAGTACCACATCAGATAAATCAGTAGTTGGTTTAAGATACTCAAATATCTCTTGCTCTTCTACAAGCTTATCAAGTTTAAGTTTTGTTACCTTTTTCTTTTTGTTGGGGTGAATAATCTTTTGAAGTATCTCCTCTTGTAGATAAAATGAACGAGAGATTCCTCCAAACATATTGAGTATCTCTTCATAATCAATAATCTCTTCACTTATTAACTTTGAGCCATCTTCTAACAAAGAGCGATTACGAATCTTATCATACTCATCTAAAGAGATTAACTCTATCAAGGTATTCATATCTCTAAACTGACCATCTCCCCCTGAGTACTCCTCTTTTAGAAGTGCCAAAAAAATTATCTGCTCTCTATCATCAAACTTATTCTCTTTGAAAAACTCCTCCACAATAATCGGCTCAGTTGTTATTTTTAATCTCTCTTCGATACGTTGACTCAAAAGAATTAACTTATTTTTGAGACGACCTAAACCTAATGAGTTGTTATTAAAACCCTGTTTAGAAGTTGACATCTGATACAAAAGTTCAATAACATCAAATTGGTCTTGTAGATATTCGAGATGGTCGGTATAGGGTTTTATATCGGGTAATGTAAGCTCTAATGACCCCTCTTCTAGTAGACGCAGTAGGCTTATACTTGGTGCTACAGAGCTATTGAGAAGTTCAAGTTCTAAAACCTCTTGAACTTTAATCTGACCAAAAGAGATTTGAACCAACCAACCCATATCTATCAGATTTTTAACCACCTTTAGATAACGTAAATAGTCGTAACCCTCATACTTAAAATTATCTTGCAAAATATCCAAAACAACTGTCTCTTCTACTCCCTTTACAAAACGTCTACATAGATACTGAAGTATCTTTGCCTCCTCTTCGCTACATTTTAGATGTTTAT
>JALSOO010000151.1 GCA_026986355.1 Campylobacteraceae bacterium
ACTAAATTTTCTGATATTTTTATTGTTGGGGTGGAGTTTGATAGTAAGAGTCGTAATATCATTCATTATGAGTGGGAGAGGGTTTAAACTATTTATAGATTTTTTAATCCATGTTTAACCAAGCTAGAGACATCTCCAGTTGCTCCAATAAGAGCTTTTTTAATATGCTCTTTTTTAAATCCTAAACTCTCTAATGCCAATATAGCATCACTCATATCACTATTAGTAGCAGAGTCATTATCTCCATCTACGATAAAATCAGCCAACTCTACCAAGATACGACTAGCTGATTTTGCCCCAATTCCTGGAACACGTTTTAGTAGTGTCACGTCCTTATCTGCTATTACTTGGGAAAAAGTAGCAGGATTAAAGGTAGAACAGGTTGCCATAGCCACTTTTGGACCTACCCCATTTATCTTGATAAGTGTATCAAACATCTTCTTCTCATTGGCTTCTATAAAACCAAAAAGTAGATTAGCATCTTCTCTAATAATCTGCGTAATCAAAAGTTTGACTCTACTACTATTAATACTATTTGAGGTATTAATAGATACATTTACCTCATAGATAATGCCATTTACATTTAGATGTATAAATGTTGGCTCTTTTCTATCTACTACTCCTTCAATTCCTACTATCATCTATCTCTCTTTTTGGTGTATTATACAAGAATTCACATTAATTTAATGTTTAAAAGTGTTCTTTAAAGAATAAAGGAGGATAATTTCACGTTTGAATCACAAATTATATAATAAGGAATATTATTTTATGCGTAAAACAAAAATCGTTATCACAATTGGACCTGCAACCTCATCATTAGAGATGATAAAAGAGTTAATAAAAAAGGGGGTTAATGTATTTAGACTCAATTTCTCTCATGGTGACCATGAAACCCACCAAAAATCTATAAAAGCTATTCGTAAAGCCTCAAAAGAGCTAAAAAAAGAGGTGGCTATTTTACAAGATATATCGGGGCCAAAAGTTCGTATTGGAAAAATTGATGGAGTATTAAAATTTAATGTTGGAGATAGTTTAAAACTAACCAAAAAAGAGGAGAAGGATAGATACTCTTTAGATATATCATATCCCAATATTATAGATATGGTCAATATTGGAGAGGAGGTATTTTTTGCAGATGGCACACTCCAGACAGTAGTCATAGATAAAAATAGAGACCATTTAGAGCTAAAACTTTTAAATAGTGGAGAGCTTACATCAAAAAAAGGGGTAAATTTCCCAAAAACTAAACTAAAAATCTCCTCTATCACTCAAAAAGATATAGAAGATTTAGAGTTTGGTTCTAAAAATGATATTGATATTGTTGCTCTCTCATTTGTACAGAGTAGAGAGGATATATTAAAAGCAAAAGAGATTATGAAAAATAGTAATTTTGACCCATTTATTATAGCAAAAATAGAGACAGGAGAGGCTATAAATAATTTAGAGGATATTTTAGAGCTTTGTGATGGTGTAATGGTTGCTCGTGGAGATTTAGGTGCAGAGTTTGGAGTTACAAAACTTCCACGAATACAAAAACATATTATATCAACAGCAAATAGAATGAACAAACCCTCTATCACGGCGACTCAAATGTTAACTACAATGAAAGATAATCCATTTCCTACTCGTGCAGAGGTTAGTGATATTGCCAATGCTGTCTATGATGGAACTGATGCTGTTATGTTAAGTGATGAGACTACAATTGGTAAATATCCACTAGAGGCAGTACAAATCTTACATGATACTATCAAAGATGTAGAGGTAGAGTATCCCTATTTCAAAGAGTTTGAAGAGGTTTGCAAAGATGATGCAGTCTCTAAATCAGCTGTTGAGTTAGCAAAAAATTTAGACAAAGAGGCACTGGTATCGTTTACTATGTCTGGAATGTCAGCACAAACTCTATCAAAATTTCGACCAAAACAGAGTATCTATGCTATTAGCCACTCTCTAAAAACACAAAGAAAATTAAGTATCGTTTGGGGTGTTAATCCTCTATTTATTATGGATAAGATTAAAAATCCCACTAGACTTATCTATGATTTTGTCTATGAAGTATTAGAGAGAAAATATGCTACTATGGATAGTAGATTTATTATTACTATGGGGTCAAATACAGGTAAGAGTGGCTCAACAAACTTTATTAGATTACTAAATAGAGAAGGAATGGAGGCTGTTTTAAATTCAGAGTTTTAATATTTTTTGGTATAATTACATTAAAAATGGAGATACCACCATCAAACTAAAATCTATATTTACCAATAGCTTCGGTATTTTATTTTCTCGTGTTACAGGTCTAGGGCGTGATGTCCTTATGGCATCAGCTCTAGGAGCATC
>JALSOO010000152.1 GCA_026986355.1 Campylobacteraceae bacterium
TTCTACCTAATTCATCTATCTTAGCTATTGGTAAGCCTGAGATATTTTTTGGTTCACTTATAGTTGTGCCATCTGGATAAATTGTCTTTACTCTTTGGTTTAGTTTATTATACTCATATCTAGTTGTATGTTTTAGGGCATCTGTGATGCTTTTTAAGTTTCCATTTGGATCATAGGTGTATGTTGTTTTATTACCTAGGGCATCTGTTTGAGATATCTTTCTACCTACTGCGTCATATTCATAATTTGTAGTATTGCCATTTTGATCAGTAGTGCTTGTAAGCCTACCTGCTTCATCATAAGTATTACTTGTGGTGGTGCCATCTGGATAAGTAGTCTTAATAAGTCTATCTGCTCCATCATACTCATAGCTAGTCGTATCACCTTCACGATTAGTCTCTGAGAGAAGGTTATCCATAGCATCATATGTTTTTAATTCAGTAGTGCCATCACTATACTCTATTTTTGTTATTTTATTGTGATTGTTGTAAGTGTATTTTGTTGTTCTACCTTGTGCATCTGTTTGAGATATTTTATTTCCTCTATCATCATATTTGTATGTAGTCTTATTTCCATAAATATCTGTATGTGATTTTACTCTATCATATACATCATATTCCCAAGATTCATTGGTGCTTTTACCATCTGGATATGTTGTTTTGGTTGTTAGCATATTTGAGTGGTCATCATATGTATGCTCTATTATTGTGCCATCTGGTCTGCTCTCTTTAAGTAGGTTTCCTTTTGATGAAATAACTCCTAAAAGTGTTACAAAATGTTCGTCATATTTATATTTTGTTGTTTGATTATATTCATCAATAGATTCTATTCTATTGCCAAATTTATCATACCAGTATGTATTTTTTGCTCCTGAAGCTGTTATTATATGTCTAGGTTCATTATAGTCATTATATACTATTTTCATAGTATTGCCGTTTTTATCACTTATACTTGTAGGAGAGTTTTTATCGTTATAAGTTGTTTTCTCAGTATTGCCTAATGCATCAGTTGTAGTAAGTAGGTTGCCTGCAGCATCATAAGTTTTTGTAATTGTATTTCCTAGAGGGTCTGTAACTGTTAGCTCTCTTCCTTTAGAATCATATGTATGTAGTGTTGTCTCACCCATTGGATTTGTCTCAGACAATACATTTCCGTTATCATCATATACATACAGATGAGTTCTACCTAATCTATCTTTTACAATCTCTTCTTTGCCATCAATATCATGAGTAAACTCTGTTACTTTTCCATCTGCATCTACTGTTTTTATTAATCTTCCATGTTCATCATAATAGTTTCTTGCTACTCTCAAACCAGATTTATCATAATAATCTTTAAGTAGATGTCCTTTTGCATAGCTATATTTTGTCTTTTTGCCACCTTGGTCTATTACATAATCTAAATCACCATCTTTATTATAGTGATATTGAACACTTCTACCGCTAAGATCTGTAATTTTTGTAATTCTATCTTGAGCATCTCTCTCAAAAGTAAGAGACTCACCTCTACTACTTTCGATACCATTGTGAGTATATTTAAGTGTATCTTTTCTTGGATTTATTATCTTAGTAATACCTATATTTTGATCAAACTCATAAACCATTCCATTTTTTAGTTTTAGTCTATATTTACTAGGATTATATGGTTTCAATGTGTTATTATCAATTATCTCTCCAGAGCTATTCATAGTAATAGCACTAGAGCCATCAATTGCTTCTAATGTTGCAGTAGTTCCATTTAGAGGCTTAAGAATTGGAGGAGCATAAGACGACCCCTTTTGATAATGACTACATTCTCTTTCAAACTTAAACTCAAAACTTTCAGTGGTTCCATCTGGCAAGGTAATATTAACTATATGTTGTCTATTTGGCTTATAGCAAGAACCAATATTTAAAGTATCTGGAGTCATCTTCCACTCAATACCAGGATTTATATTCTCTTCTATCTTTACATTTTGATAATCAATACTCCATGCATATCCAAAGGCTAACTTATCATATCTTTGAAGTGTAGAGTAAGTTCTATTTACCTGCACAGGTATTCCAGCCACCTTGATATCAAAGTCCCTTACAGTAAATGAGAAGTTACCTATTTTTGCTTTGCCTTCTATTATAACTCTTGTATAAGCTTCTGATATGGCACCATTTAAATCTACTACTGTTAGCTTAATATCATAAATACCATTTTGTATTGTAGTAGCATCTATAGCACCTAGCTTTCCTTTTACTACACTTTTTGTTCCTTTTTTAAATATAGTGTAATTATTTTTTCCTACAGGAGATATAGATAGTGTATAGTAGT
>JALSOO010000153.1 GCA_026986355.1 Campylobacteraceae bacterium
TCCCTCATAATATTTATTAAGCTCATTTTTAACCAATTGAGCCTCTTGTCTACTTTGATATGCTCCAACAAGTAGTTTATAATAGTAGGTTGTATCTATTAAACGTTTTATTATATGTGTTGGGTATGATACTCTTTTTAGAGTTCTTTCTATTTTTATAGCATATCTTTTATCTTTGAATGCACCAATTTGAACATAAAACTTTTTTTGAGTTATATTTGTACTTTTATAGGATAGATAAGTTGGATAGTTATAGATTCTACTCTGGGAAAAGAGTAGAACATTTAGAAGTAATAGATATAGGATAATTTTCATTGATTCTCACTTTATTAAAAAAATATTAAATATAATAATACTAAGTTAAAGTTAAAAACTAATTTATATTTCCCCTCTAATTTGATATGTAATATCTCCTGCACCAAAGGCTGTGATTAAATCTTGATGATACTCTTGAATAATATTATTATCTTGTATAATCTGAACTACACCATCTTTTCGTCTGATTTTATCTGCCATATGGAGTTTATAACGACTAAAAGCACCTTTTAAATCTATATCTACTTTTAACTCTCCTGCTGACCAAATGGGTAGAATGGTCAACTCATCAACACCTTCAAAACACTCTACAAAGGCTTGTAGATTATCTAATGTTCGACTATATTTATGAGGTTGCCAAATAACATTAAGTTTTTTAAATCCTCTCAACTTTTTATAGGCTTGAAGTGATTCTATGGTTACTTTTATCTCGGTTGGGTGGTGACCATAATCATCTATGACTACACAATCTTCATAGTTTTGAATAATATCAAAACGTTTTTTGATTCCTTTATAGTTAATTAGATTATCTCTAATATTCTCTATAGTCTCACCCATCTCCAATGCACCCAATATTGCCAATGAAGCATCAAGAGCAATATGATTACCAAACCCAAATACCTCAAAATCTCCAAACTCTTTTAGAGTAAATTTAGTATAGGGTTCGCCATTCACTAAAACAAACTCTATATTTGTAATATCTTTTGATGGATAGAGTCTGATTGCATCTATATCTAGTGATGACAAGAACCCATCTTCGCCATTAATTACTCGTACCTTTGCAAGGTTTAGAAAGTTTTTATAGGCGTTATAGAATCTCTCTTCATCATACTCATAATACTCCATATGTTCAGGCTCTACATTGGTTACAATAGCCAAGTATGGATTGGAGTTTAAAAAGCTCTCATCACTCTCATCTGCTTCAAAAACAACTCTATTATTATCTGCATGACGAACATTTGAGCCAAACTCTTTAGATATAGCTCCAATAAGTGCATTTGAATTAGGGATAATTGAGGCTAACATAGCTGAAGTGGTACTTTTACCATGTGCACCACCTACTGCATAGACTATTTTATCTCCTAATATAGTTTTTAGTGACTCTTTGCGTGAAAGGAGTTCTATTCCCAACTCTTTAGCTCTTTGATACTCTGGATTGTTAGGACGAACAGCAGCTGAATAGATAACTCTATCTACCCCCTCAACTGCATCTGCATGATGAGGTATGGTTATCTTTGCTCCAAAGTTTAGAGCTAAATCATCTGTAATATCACTCTGTCTTATATCTGAACCAGAGATTTGATGACCATCATTTGCTAAAAGTTTTGCTAATGCAGAGAGACCAATTCCTCCAATTCCTATGAAGTGTATTTTCATTTTATTTACTCTCCTCTAATACCTTTAACTCCTCTTTCCCCTCTTTTACATATTTACCAAACATCTGTAGTAGTATATCTTTGGGTTGTACGAAATCTTGTATAAAAAATGCTGTTGGGCTTGTCTCATCTATGGCAGAAGTCTCTGCTAAGTTTTCTATAAAATCCTCAAATGAGTTTCCTGCCATAACAGCACAAGCGTGTATCATCATGGCATCTTTTAGCTCTTCATCATTGATGGTGTGGTAGAGTACCAAAAATATCTCTTTTGACCCTTTTTTATCGTTTTCACTATATCTTTGGATTCCGTGTTCATAGATAGCTCTTGCTGTTGCTAACTCTTCTGGATTGTCAATATTAAAACTTTTATGTGCTGTTAGATATTCGGCTAAACGGTCAAAGGCTACATTGACAATAAAGGTAAAAATATCATTAATCTCATCTTCAGGAGCTTCAATAGCAAGTTTACTTCCAAGAAGTTTATACCCCTTGTCTATACTATTCTCCTTTTTCATCTCTTCTTCAATGGTCTTTAGATTAGCTAAAAAATCTTCATCTTTTTTTAGTGCTTCTATATCTATCTCTTGTTGTTGCATTGTTTTTCC
>JALSOO010000154.1 GCA_026986355.1 Campylobacteraceae bacterium
AGATGTAAATATAACAGAGGGAGATAGTGGCACAAAACCCCTAACCTTCAATATAGAACTAGACAAACCAGCACCAAATGGAGGTATTACGCTTCAAATTGAACCTCATAATGGTACAGCCATAGAGGGAGAGGATTTTACACGTAATACAAGCTCTATTTTTATTGCAGAGGGGGATAGTAGTGCTACTATCTCTTATCTAATAAATGGAGATAGAGATGTTGAAGATAATGAGACATTTAGTGTTGGGATATTGGCTAATGATGATGTTATTTTAGGAGATAGTAATGCTACTGGGACAATTATTAATGATGATATAGCAATATCTATAACTCCCAAAGATTGTACCAATGCCCCAAATGACATTATTAATTTTAGTGATAATTTTAATTTCAACAAAAATAACAGTGTTGTAGGAGATGGTAGTGTTGGAACTATTGCAACTTATGCAAATGTAGCAACGGTTAATGGGACAGATATTGATCTAAAAGTAAAAGTTCTCTCTTTGTCAGGATTAACTACTCTTGCTCTACCTGCTCAAAAAACTACTTCTGTTCCAAAAGGCTTTAAGCTTCAAAAAATAGGAGATGAAAATTCTGTTGGTTTCTTTATTGACCAAAAAAGAGCAGATGCACAAGGAACAGAGTATAGCACAGAATTAGAATTTTCTTTTGTAGAACATGGTACTAATAATTTAGTTGACTTTAGCTTTGAAACACAAGTTTTTGATATTGACAATTTTGCTAACCGTACTGAATATGTACGAATTAAAGAGAGTGATTATAAGTTTTTTCAATTAAATGACCCTAGTCATATTGAAGGAACTCAAGAGGGAATATGGTCAACCTTTAAAAATAAGACAACTGAAGATTCTCAAAACTTTAATAAAAATGCTTCTGTTAAATTTGTTCATGAAAACAAAAATAAATTTACCATGAAATTTACCCATGTAAAAAATAAAAATGCTGGTCAATATGGAGGAAAAGCAGGATTTAATGTTATTTTTGGAAAACCTACAAATGGCTTACCTACTTGTCAAGTGACAATGAACCCTTTCACCTGTACCGACAAACTATACCTCTCAAACAGAAGTGAGTTAGGAACGGGTAGTACAGATAGTGGTGCAACTTGGTTACATAGTATCGTTCGACCTAGTTTTGCTTATGCACCAATAGGTAGTGGATTTGAGAGTGATAATGGTGGATACAATGCCATTGGGTATAACACAAAAGATAACTTTATCTATGGTATGTATGGTACTCATCTGGTTAAGATTGATAAAAATGGTCTTGTTCAAGATTTAGGAGTAGTTCAAGGGTTAAATAGAGGACAACTCTATGCAGGGGAGTTTGATAGAGAGGGATATTATTATATCTCTGGTGGAGGTGGAGCAGATGATAAGATGTATAAGATTGATATTGCTCAAAAAGCTGTTATTCAAACCATAACACTCTCTTCTGCTGTTCGTTTTTGGGATATGGCGATTGATACTACAAACCAATACTTTTATGCAATGTTGGTCGATAATAAACAATTTGTCAAGATAGATAAAAACAGTGGAACTATTACCCCTATTGGAAACAGTCACAATGATGAGCTTACATCCGATATAGATATTATCTTCTCTGATGCAGAAGACAAAGTAGTAGCTCTAGCACACAATGGAGGCTTTTATGAGATAACCACCAATGATGGAGCATTATATCCTATTCATGATAGCCCTGCTTTAACATTCTATAATGATGGAACAAGTTGTGCTGATGCAAATATTACCCTACCACCTCATCCACCTAGACTCTCAATTAACAATGTAACCAAACTAGAGGGAGATAGTGGTATAACCAACTTTAATTTTACGGTCTCTATTGATGCAGATTTACCTATGATGCCTTTTGGAATGCCATCTATCTTTAGATATAGAGTTATTGATGGAGATGGTAATGAGATTACACCACCTCATCAACCTGCTACAAGTAGTGACAATGACTTTGAACCAGAGAGTGGATTTGCTTTAGATTTTGATATATTCTCTAATAGTAGAACCCACACCATAACCGTTCCTGTATATGGAGATACCAAGGTTGAAGCAGATGAGGAGTTCTATGTAGAGATATATTTCCCTTATCCAAATCTTATTCCTATGAGCTTTTGTCAAATGGGAAAAAGTCGTGGGGTTGGAACGATTATCAATGATGATATAGAGCTTAATATCCAAAGAGTAGGAGCTGATAGAAATGATAGTGACTTATATACTCAAATAGTAGGAAGAGATTTTAACTATGCTA
>JALSOO010000155.1 GCA_026986355.1 Campylobacteraceae bacterium
AACATACCCCTCTCCTAATTTTTAAATCAAAAATGATTATACAAATAATAACTTTAGAAAGATTTAGCTAGAGTGAATTATGAAAAAATTAGAATCAGAATCAATCAATCAACTTTTAGAGATTATCTCAAACTATCCTGGATTAAGAGTATCACAATTTTCAGATGGAGGAGAGGTGTTCTCTAATATATTATATAGTCTATGTGTAGAGCGTGGATATGAGTATCAACTCAATGTTTTCAATGAAGATTTTTATATAAAAGCCAAAAATCTGTATGGAGGCGATAAACTATCTTTTGTCAAACTAATTAAATGGACTCAACGTAGATACGCATCATTGGCAAAACAGTATGATGTACTCTTTGTTACAGCAACAGTACCCAATGAGCATCGTGAGTTATTTACAAAAAATATCTATTCTCATATCAAAAGTGCTGGTCATATTATTCTATTTTTAGAAAAAGGGAATTATCAAGATATTGATGAGTGGAGAAGTTTTTTAGAAGAGTATCTATTTGTCTCTATTAGCACATTAGATATATTTGAAAATTATGAAATTCTTATTGCTAAAAAAATGCATGGTTGGGGAGGAAAATAGAATTTTTATTTAAAAAATTTGATAGTCTTATATTTTTCCTTACTAGAGGTAAGTTATGGGAAAAGTAAAAAGAGATTATAGAATATTAAATATAAAACTATCTATGAGAGTTCTTTGGGAAATATTGAGGAGAATATCGTTACTCTCATGGGGCGTAGTATATCCCCACAATGTGTCTCAATAGTGAATAATCTCTCTTTATCATAAAAAAAACTACTCTGTTAAAATATATTTTAAGTTACTTTATGTTATCCTTTGATATAAATTAATAGTTATAGTTAACTATTATTACAAGGAGAAATTATGTATTACAGTTCAAATAAAACTAACAGTTCTTACTACAATGCCTATAAAGAAGAGATGGAATCCTTAGAAGATTATAATAATGAGTTTTCATTTCAAACAATTATTAAAATTGCTTTTATAATTCTCTCTCTAGGACTATTTACTGTTTTAACCATTTATCTTGTTAATCACTTCTCTACAGATAGTAAAGAGTCTATTATTACACAAGATATTCAAAAAAAAGAGATTCCAAGAGTAGTATCGTTAGAAGAGAATCTACCTAAAAGTATTCAATTTCAAGAGCCTAAAAAATCATCTACTGAAAAAAACGTACAGATAAGCCCAAAAGAGGTTGCACGTATAGTACAAATTATTCTTGCACAGATGAATCATAAAGAAGAACTTCCTTTAGAGAAACAACTCATAGAGGCCAAAAAAGAGAGAATTGATACCAAAACACTACAAGAGAGTAATCATTATAATAAAGTAGTTATTGCAACATCAAATAGTACTAAAAATCTACTAGATAGTGATTTATTATCAAAAGGGGAAAATCCCTCTTCTACTTATGAACAAGCTCTTAAAAAAGAGCTTGATGTTCGTTCAAATGAGATGAGAATAATTATTGTTAAAAGGGGTGACAACCTTTCAAGAATAGCCAAAAGAGCGTATGGAGATAGAGATGCTTATCCTAAAATATTTAAAGCAAATCCAGAAGTTCTCAAAAATCCAAATCAGATATTTGCAGGTCAAAAGTTACGCATTCCTGCTTAAGTCAATTTAAGAATATCCTGCTATATTTAAATCCAAAATTCAACTATTAGGAAAAATTATGGATTATATGTTTCAAGCAGGATTTTTAGGTACACGTGCTCCTTTTTTTATGGATTTTGTTACTCTTATAGTAGCATTCCTACCTCTTTTACTATTCATTGCTATTGGAATGGCAAAAAGAAAAACCTATAAACTACATGCCTTTACTCAAACCGTTATTTTTATTGTCTCTTTTATTGTTGTAGGATATTTTGAATATGGTGTTCGATTGGGTGGTGGGTTTAATAATTTTATGGAGGGGAGTCATGCTTCACATGACTATGCTTTATGGGTTCTTATTATTCATATTATTATTGCTACAATATCCCTCATTGTATGGGTGAGAACACTTCTATTAGCCTATAAAGCAAATATGAGAGGTGAGCTAGTTGGCTCTTTTTCTGCCTCTCATAAAAAAGCAGGATTTTATACCTTTATTGCTATTTGCCTAACAGCATTTACAGGAATATGGGTCTATCTTTTACTTTTTGTATATTAATGAGAGTATCAATTGCTCTCATATCACACTTTCTCTTATCTTTTTATCTTTTAAATAGCTATATTTTATCATTTTATCATTTTCAAGAGCAATGCTCTTAATTAATGATAGATATTTATTTACCACTATCTCTTCGGAAAAGTTCTCTATTACCTTTTTTCTGCCATTTCTTCCCATATAGATTAACTCTATATTCGATAAATTTAGCATTTTTTTCATTGCTTTGGCTAACTCTACACTATTTTTCACTTTGACTAGATAACCATTAACTCCATTATCTACTATATCCCTACAACCTGTAACATCTGTTGTAATAATTGGCTTGGACATACTTGATGCTTCTAGTAAAACTCTTGATAACCCTTCACGATAAGAGGGAAGTACCACACAATCTACTTTATCAATCTCATCTTGCACACTATCAGAGTGTCCAAGATACTCGATAAGTCCCTCATCTATCCAAGAGTCTAACTCATTTTGAGATATAGCAGTAGGATTTGAGTGATAGAGTGAACCTAGAATTTTAAAGGTACATCTATTGGCATATTTAGTTGATTTAATTATACGTATTGCCTCAATATATTCACTAATTCCCTTATCTTTTATCAATCGTGCAATCATCAAAAAGGTAAATTTTCTTTTGTTAGTTAAACTATTTTGTGACTTAAAACGGTTCGTATCAATACCTGAACCTAGAATTAAACGTGTATTATCCTCTTTTACTAATTTTTTTTCCATAAATAGAGTCATGTCATCACTATTTTGAAAAACTACAAGATTATTATAGATAGAGACTCTGTATAGCCAACGTGCTATATGAGAGGATAGGTTCTCATTTAAAAATACTGTTCCTAAGCCTGTTATATTATTTAAAGTAGGGATACTAAGAACTTTTCCAGCTAAGGAGCTGTAGATATTTGGTTTTATAGTATAGTTTAAAATCAAATCAGGTTTCAACTCTTTATAAAGTTTATAAAAATCATATATAAGCATTAAATCTACAAAAGGGTTTACCCCTCTATTATCTATCTTAATATTATGATATATAAAACCTTCATCTTCTAACTGTTGGCTATAGTCATCTCTTGGGGCTATCAATATAACCTTATATCCCTCTCTTTTTAATCTTCTAATAAGAGCTAATCTAAAATTATAGATATTCCATGATGTATTGACTACAATTGCTACTGTTTTTATTGAATTATTATTTAACATACTCTTTTACCTCTTCCATTGTAAGTGAGAGCATTCTATAATCGTCTTTAAGCTTTTGAAAATAGATAAGTAGCTCTTCTAAATTTTTTAAATTCTTCTCTTGATTTTCTCCAAAGTTATGAGGGTGCCACCATAGATGAAAATTCTCTTTGTGTATTGCTGAATACCTCATCGCTCTTTTGATTCTATAAATTTTTAATTTTTCTAAAAATGATAATTTTGGGAAATAGGGTCTTAACATTATGCTTGATTTTAGTTCCATCACTCCTTGTGTTGATTTTGGCTTACTGCAATGATGTCCTGATATATTTATATAGGTATCTACAAGTCTATATAGACGTAATAGAGTTGATTTGGAGGGTTTGTCTCCATCACTATATGCCCAATGAGTAGGATTGCCTCTATATGTTGATATATTTAAACTTTTTAAACTATTAATAGAGTTAGTGTCAATTTGATTACGAGGAAAAACTAATGATTTTAAGCTATAACCTCTCTTTTGGGCTACCTCTATGGCTTTGGATATATCTATCTCAAAAGCCTCTTTTGATTTTAGAGGTTCATAGGTAAAAAAGTGAGAATAGGTATGTGTGGCTAACTCCTGATTTGGAGTTGAAGCAATAAGTGAGATAAGCTTTTTTGCTGTGTGCATTTTGGAGAACTCTTTGGAGTAGGGAGGTTTGAGAGTATCTAGATAGATATAGGGGTCTACTTTTTTATCAATATAGTTAGGTAGCGTTGATGGTTTATCTTTTTGTATCTCTTCTATACTATCATAAAATAGAAATCCAACCGTTGCCCATGTTGCATGAATATTATATTTTTTAAAAAGAGCTAATATTTTTGGAATAACTGTATATACAGCTACTAAATTATCTTGATAGCTCTCTAGTGTTCTATTTGCTCGTACTCCCCAAAAGAGTTCAAAATCTAAAGATATAGTAAATGTTCCGTTACTACTCATGACAAAGTACCTCTCTATATTGAGATGATATATTTTCTACAGAGAACTCTTTGGCTCTATTAAATGCTCTCTCTTGATAGTCACAACTTATATTATCATTACTAAAAATATAGTATATAGATTTAATTAAAGCATCAATATCACCAACACCATATAAGATACCAAACTTACCTATATCCATTCCAGAGGATAATTGTTTTGAACTATCACTATCAGGAGCTAATATCTCTCTAGGTCCACTTAGACAATCACTAGAGATAACTACTGTTTTACATAACATTGCCTCTAATATAACATTTGGAAATCCCTCTACTGAAGAGGTTGAGATAAAAACATCGGACCTTTTTATATACTTGAATGGATTCTCTACCTGTCCTAAAAAGTGAATACGTTTATCAACAGATAGCTCTTTGGCTAGTTGCTCTAATCTCTCTCTCTCCTCTCCATTTCCCAATATAATAAGCTCAATATCTGACTCTAATCTACTAATTGCTTCTATCGCATCATGAAATCGTTTTAATGGGATTAATCTACCTACTGCAATAATATATCGTTTATGACTCTTAAATATAAAATCATCTATAGGTTCACTAGACTCTTTTACTATACTATCTATATCATAGGGATTATAGATAACTCTCTCACTCTCACTTCTAAAAAAGTGTCTATTAAAATCATTTTTCATTGCTATAGAGATATGGATAATTTTATTGGCTCTAGGATAGAGATACCTAATAAATAGTAGATTTATTTTACCAGATAGTCCCTCATTAAAAAATCGAGAGACAACAGAACGGTTAACTACTTGAACAGTATGTTTAGAACCAAATATATATGAGAGTAGATTTACAAAATTGGCACGAAATAGATAGCTTTGTACCAAAGGTATATTATGCTTTTTTATATATTGCCTCAATTTCCACGCATGATATGGGATATAGAGCATTTTTCTTAGACCAGATAGTGAGTCGTCCATATTGGATAGAGATACTATCTCTACTCCTTTTGGAATAGTATAAAAATTATTATTGGCTAATACCAAGATGGTTACTCTATGATTATCCTCTACAAATTGTTTAGATAGTGTTAAGATTGCTCTCTCTGCACCACCTTCGCAAAGAGAGTTGATAAGAAATACGATAGAACATCTCTTTTTATTAGACATAATCGACCTCTCTTTGATAAAAAATATTCTCATACTTTTTCATAATAGTAGTTTTGGAGTAACGTCTATAGACCGAATCTCTAATGATTGACTCTTCAAATCCAAACTCTACTGCCTTGACAATAGTTTTAGCCAAAGCATAAACATCTCCATTTTCAACAGAAAATCCATTGATTCCCTCTTGAATAATCTCTGTTACTCCACCTTTACAGGCAAAAGCAACAATAGGTGTACCAACTGCATTTGCTTCTAGTAGTACATTTGGAAATCCCTCATGTTCAGAGGTCAAGAGAGATAGATTAGCACTTTTCATATAGGGATAGGGGTTTGTTTGATGCCCCTCAAAATGGATACGACTATTAATATTTAACTCTCTACTTAAAGCTTTTAAATTATTCTCTTCTGCACCAGAGCCTACAATCATTAATGTATAGTTTATAGGTAAAAGAGAGAATGCTTTCAAGAGTAAATCGTGTCGTTTTCTTTTGCGTAGTGTTCCTACCGATATTAAAGATATTTGATTATCTTCAACTCTATTATCTATAGGTTCATCAGCTAACTCTTCTATCTTTGATATATCAATTGGATTATTAATCAACACTATTTTTGATGAGGTTTTAGGATAGTGTATCTCTAAATCTCTTTTCATATCTTCTGATTGAGCAATAATTACATCAAAATTTTTATAAACCTTACGATAGAGAGAGTCAAAAAGCTTAGGATACTTCTCCTCTTGGTTTTGCAATGAGACAATATTTGTCTCTCTTGAAATCCATTGTGTTTCTGGTAATAACTGTTTCATAAGAGGTATAAATGGAGCAATAGCAATATTTAGATGACCAATACCTGTAAAAACACTATTTGGTTCTATTTTATAAATCTCTTTTAAACATTTAGATATACCTTTTTTGATAGATATAGCCTCCAAATCATGAACAGCAATAGATGGGTCAAGTAGACCCTTGAGTGTACCAATATTTTTAAAAATAATAAGGTGTACTTCATCTCCATTGGATAGAAAATGGTTTAGGATATTAACCATCATTCGCTCTGCACCACCCATTGTTAATTCATGTATAACACCTACAATTCGTTGACTTTTTATTGAACTCTTTCTCATAGAAACAGCCTCTCTTGTATCTTTTTTAGAGCATAATAGGGTAGTGTATAGTAGTTATAACGGACTACTTTTACTCCTCCATGCGAAGCCTTGAATTTGTCAATCCCTGCCAAAGGAGAGTGTGGGTTATTGGTGTATCCACCCCAATCAAAGGTGCTAAAGCCTAAATCTTTAAACTCCAATATTGTTTTCCAGTGAAGAGAGTGGTTTATCCACCCTATTTGAGCTTTTCTATGTATATTTTGCTCTTTATATAGTGTTGATATGGAGTGTTGTAGACGTACTATTCCACTCTCTCTATCCAATAGATAGAGTTGAATATTGGTTAGCTCTCCATTCAAATATCCTTTGATATAAAAGATATTATTACCATATTTATCAATAGATTTTTTGTTAATCATAGGTAGATTTTTAGCTTTTGCAAAATCTCTATAGGCTTCTAAAAATATCTCTTTGCTATCATAATCACAAGAGAGAGTAAAGGATTCTATCTTATCTGCTTTGCGTATTTCATTTCTGACATTGGATTTAAAAGTAGAAAATATCTTCTCCTTATCATCTCTTAAATCATTAATTAAAGTATATAGTTTCTCTTTTTTTAACCCTATCGTATCTATATCAAATGTAGCTTGTCGATAGCAATAGAGACCTGTCATTATCATAGTTTTGTTTAATTGCATTTTAGATGCGAACCAAAGCTCATTTAGCATTAATCCTTTTAATTTATAAGAAATTTTCAACATCTCTACATCCACTTCTCATGCCACATTTGAAACATCAAAATAGACCATAATTGTTTAATACTTACATTTTTTCCATTTAAGTACTCATCACGCATTTTTATTACCTCATCTGTATTAAAATATCCCTCTTTATCTAATCTTTCACGACTTAAATAGTCCAAGAAATAGCCTTTTAATTCATCTCTAAACCACTCTCCAATGGGAGGGGAAAATCCCATTTTAGGACGTTGCATCAACTCTTTTGGTAGATATTTATGAGTAATCTCTTTGAGTATCCACTTCTGTTCTCCATCTCTATATTTAAACTTAGAGGGGAGTTGTCCAGCAAACTCTATAATCTCTCTATCCAAAAAAGGCTCACGCCCTTCTAGTCCAACACTCATTGTTGCTCTATCTACTTTGGTTAAGATATTATTGCTCATATATGTTTGATAATCTACTGCTAACATTTTAGAGAGGTCATCTAAAATCATTGAGCTATCCCTATCAAATGATGTTATTAATTGATTAGGAGTAGAATCGAATAGAGTATATAGTTGAGAGTTAGTAAATTGTTGGGAGCGATACTTTAACATCTCTACAGTTGTTTTAGACGATATTAGATTTTCAATCTTATCATAACGTGTCTCAAAATTATAGAGATAGGAGTGAAACGGGATACTCTTAGGAGAGATAGAAGCCATAATGGAGGAGAGACCCTCTTTCATCTTGTATGGAATCTTAGAGATTTTTTTTTGCATCTTTAAGATGTGAGCATACTCATCATATCCTGCAAAAATCTCATCACCACCATCTGCACTAAGTGTTACCGTGACATCTTCTCGTGCTAATTGACTTACCAAAACGGTGGGAATTGCTGAGTCATCTGCAAAAGGTTCATCATATATTTCAGCCAATTTAGGGATAATATCCAACGCATCATTATGACTACAATAATACTCTGTATGATTTGTGCCTAGATGTTTAGCCACAGATTTGGCATGGGGAGATTCATCATACCCTTTCTCATTGAATCCAATAGTAAAGGTATTAATCTTCTCATCTCTGTCTGATTGTAATATAGCCGTAACCAAGGAGCTATCGTATCCTCCACTTAAAAATACCCCAACAGGAACATCTGAAACCATTCTATAGTTAAATGCCCTCTTTAGTACCTCTTCTGTTTGGGTAATAGCCTCATCATCACTCAATAACAGTAGAGGTTTTTTGTAGCAATCTACTACTGACCAATACTCTATGGTCTCTACTCTTTGACTCTTTAAATCAAACTCCAAAATATATCCAGAGTTTAACTGTTGAGTATTTTTGAAAATAGAGTATGGTTGCATCACATAACCATACTGTAAATAGAGTGCTAATACATCTTTGTTAATCTCTTTTTTAAAATAGGGGTGTGCATGAAAACTCTTTAGCTCACTAGCAAATAGGAAAACGCCATCTCTCCAGTACCAATAGAGTGGCTTTACACCTGCTCTATCACGAATAAGTGTTAAACGTTTCTCTTGTTTATCAAAGAGAGCAATAGCAAACATACCATTAAACTTTTCAATAGCATCTAATCCCCAACAGTGGTAGGCTTTTAGAATGACTTCTGTATCACTTTGGGAGTGAAAATCGTAACCTAATAGTTTGAGTTCATCTCTAATCTCTTTAAAATTATATACCTCTCCATTGTATACAATCTCTAAATGTTCATAACTCATAGGCTGTATACCCTCATCAGATAAATCTAAAATAGAGAGTCTTTGATGTCCTAATCCCACCGTAGTATCTGAAAGTTCGTGATATGATTGCCCATGAGCATCATCTCCACGATGTTTAATCCTATCCATCATAGCAGATAGATTTTTACTACTGCTTCTCTTTGTAAAATCACAAAAACCGACTATACCACACATCTTGCCACCTTTCGTAAACGGATAAAATAGAGATTATTTAGATAAAAATGGAATATCTTTACTAGAACTTCTGCCATAGCTAACCCATAGACACCATATAGTGGAATCAAGATAGCTACCAAGAGAAGATTTACGACTAGCGTCCAAAATGTTGATTTTGTTACATAAAAGCTTCTACTTTGTGTCACAAAACTTTGAGAATAGAGTCCTCCTAATGGTGCAATGATTATAAAAAGACTCATAATCTGTAGTAACTCTACACTAATTAAGCTATCCTCTCCTACCAATAATCGAACAATATCTTGGGCTGTAAAAAATAGAACTATAGCTATAAAAAACATTGTCAAGATAATACCTTGAAGAAATTTATAAAAAAGTTTATAATAGAACTCTCTATTCTCTATCCATTTTTTAGATAGATAGGGAAAGATAACTTGATTGACAATATCTCCTAAACTAACCAATGCAGAGACTACTTTATAGGCAACAGCATAATAACCAACCATGAGATGATTGGTAAATAGACCCAATATAAAGATATTACTTGAGGAGTAGAGTGTTACAGCTAATTTAGAGAGAAATATATGCCAACCCATTATAATATATTGTCGTAAAACCCTATATGGTTGCCAAACGAAACGGATATTGAACTTTTTATGGATATAAAAGAGAGATAGTAAACCTACCATTATAAAGCCTAAACTATTAAAAAGTGGTACAAGATATATATCATCTTCTATTTTGACAAAAAGTAAAATAGCCAATAGAAAAAAGAGTTTAGCTACAATATTTAATATAGCGATATATCTCATCTTCTCAATGCCTTGGAAAAACCATATAGGAAAGAGAACCTCTCCTATAACCATTCCAAAGGTTAAGATATAGATAAGAGCATCTTTTCCCAAGCTATCAAAGAGCCATAAACTTAATAGTAAAATAGAGAAACCCAGAGACATTAAAAGAGATTTTATTATCATTACAGCTGAGAAAATCTCATTGAGCTTCTTGCTATCTTCTCTATAGATAGAAATCTCACGTGTAGCCGTTACATTAAATCCATAATCACTTAAAATCAGAAAATAACTAGAGAATGCTGTAGCCATAGCCAATAGACCAAAAAGTTCTATCCCTAACGTATATAGTAGATATGGTACAACCAAAAGAGGCAGTAAAAAATTTAGACCTTGAACCACTCCTAATGCCAAGAAATTGGAAACAAGGACTTTACCCTCTCGTTTATTTATCATATGCTGTTCTCCTAAATTTATAAAAACATTTTACAACATAATATATTATAACATATAAAAATATCCTTAGTTTTATATATAAATTTTTACTTAATTTTTAATATTATATTTTATATTTCATAAAAATCTGCTGTTGAACCACTTTGATACTCTATATGTTTAATAAGTTTAAAGCTTTTACTTAAAATATCCAAAGAGGCATTTCCATAAATAAGATAGACATCATTTTTAAACAGTTTTCTTTGCTCTTTTAAATTAAATATAAACTTTTCCATTACCACCTCATCAAATGGATTAAATAGATAGATAACTGATACATCTAATGGAGGTAAAAACGTTGTAGCATCAGCATAAAAAGAGTCCACATTATCCAATTTTAATTTTTTGATATTCTCTTCTGCTACCTCATGAAGCTCTTTTGCAAACTCAACACCTATAGCTCTCTTGAATCCTAACTCTCTAGCATGAATAATCGCTGCTCCTTTACCACTTCCATAATCAATAAAGAGATTTCTATTTAGTGGCTTTCCAATAGCACTCTCTAAATCAGATATGATTTTAGATAGGAAATCTTTTGAAGTAGAGACCAGTGCTGTACCATGTTCTTTATACTCTCCTGTTCTAGTCAAATCATATATATTTTGTGTAGAAAAATCAAGTCCCCTTATCTTGTAATTGATACGTTGTCCTATCTTTTTAATCGTAGGTAAAAGACCATTCTCTCCAAGTGAATTTAGAACTTCTCCAAACTTATAAGCAATTCCATTTTGATGTGACATGTCTGCATTTGTATGTGTGACTCTCATATTTAATCCTTTATTAAATTTTATATTTAATCTATTTTAATGATTTTATCATATAATGATATATATTAGATTTCGATTATGACATATTTTAACTTTGTTATATATTATTTAATGATATTTTATATTTTATTGTGTTATAATAACATCTATTGAAGGAGTTTTTATGCAAGATTTTTTGGGATTTATAGATTACAGTAGAACCGAACCAATAATAGATATTAACGATTATAATTTCGAGATATATCAAGAGAAGTATGCACTATTTAATATCTTTTTATCATATAACATAGGAATTAATGCAACCCATTTAAATAATAAAAATATTTTTATAACTCTTTTTGGTACTATCAATAATCAATCTAAATTAAGGAGATTATTGCATAGAGATACTTCTATATCAGATATAGAACTTATGGCAGAAGCCTATAAAAGATGGGGATTGGAGTTTATCAAAATCATAGAGGGTTCATTTGCAATTATGCTCTATGATAAAAACAGAGAGATACTTGTTCTATTAAAAGATAAAATTGGAAAAATCCCTATTAACTATTATGAATCAGATAATAAAATTATTTTTACCTCCTCTGTTCAACGATTCAAAGAGGTATCTACTTTTGTTCCCTCTATCAATCCTCAAAGTCTAGCTTCATATCTCCAATTTGGTGTTGTTTTGCAACCAAACACTATATTGACAAACTGTTATAAGGTAAAAGCTGGAGAGTATATAGAGTTTAATCTACTCAAAAAAGAGTCAAAAGAGCATATATATTGGAGATTAGAAGAGTGTTACTCTAATCCTAAAAGAGATGAATCAGAAACTTCTATTATAAATAATGCTCATAAACTTCTTAGAGAATCGGTAGAGAAGAGTTATTTAACAGATAAAAGAGTTGCACTCTCTCTTAGTGGTGGATATGATAGCTCAACTCTTGCCTCTATACTACAAGAACAGAGAGAGATAGATACCTTTACCATTGGGTTTAATCAAGAGAGCATTAATGAAGCTAAAGAGGCAAAAGCAATTGCAAAGCATCTAGGTACAAAGCATCATGAATACTATTTTAGAGCCAAAGATGCGTTGGAGATTATTCCTAAACTCTCTCAAATTTATGATGAACCTTTTGCAGAGTATGGAGCGACACCTACACTATTAACAGCACAACTTATTCGTCAAGAGGGTATTGATAATATTGTCGTAGGAGATGGAGGAGATGAAGTTTTTGCAACGGCTGATGATGTATCATTTTTTCACCGTATTGATACTATACCTCAACATAGAAGAGAACGATTATGCTCTCTATTAAAACGTATTCCAATTAATAAGATACCATATTTGGAGAAAAAATATAATTTACCAACAAAATGTAGCAAAATTTTTAATATTATATCGTCAAAAAATATTCCAAAAATGGTAGAGGCCAAAAATATACTCTTTAGAGAAGATGAACTCCACCTTATAATACAAAATTATACAAATCCTATTTTAACAACCTTTGATGATATTAATTTTGATGGACACCATGAGACAGTAGATGAGATTATTGGAACATATTTTAAAACAACTATGACCGATGGAGAGTTAGTCAAAAGTTATAGAGCTATGAATAACTATAATATCTCTTTGCATACCCCCTTTTTAGATGAACAACTTATATCATATATGGCAACCATTCCTAGCTCTATTAAGATAAAATATGGCATTAAAAAGTATATTTTAAAAGAGATAGCCCATCAATATATTCCTAAAGCTCTTTTAGACCGTCCAAAGCGTGGTTTTGATATTCCATTTTCATCATGGATGAGAAATGAGTTAAAAGAGTTAGTCTATTCACAAATAAATGAGAAAAGGTTAAACGAAGATAAACTATTTTATACTTCTTTTATTATTAATATTAGAGATAGTTTCTATCAAGGAAACGACTCCTATAAATATAAACTGTGGAGACTCTTTCTCTTTCAACTTTGGTATGAAAATTTTAAAGGATAAATCATCGAAACATGTATCGCACCTGTAAATAGTAGAAAATATACAAAACCTACAATCTCTTATGATATTTGGCATAGAGATAAGTTAGATAGACTATTAACCCTTATATATAGACAGTTAGAAACTAGAGATAAATCAACTGTTATTGTCTTAGAGATTGCACACTTTTCACTACCCTTAGAGGCAATAAATAGAGAGTGGGCAAAGCGTAATATGAGCTTTGCCAATGAACTCTGTGGTCAAATTATAAAAAAACATCAATATAAATTCAAGATTATTCCTATAATACTTTTAAATAATTTAGATGATGACCATAGTGAAGAGTCTGAACTATTTATAGATGAGTTAGTAGAGGGACAAAAATATATTCGTGCAGAATCTATTAGAGTTGTATCAGAGAGAAATCTAAAAAATAGAGCATTTAAAGCACTAAAACGAAACAAGAAACTTGCTGATAGCTTTATCAATATAGATGGAAAAGCTTATCTAAAAGATGATGAGTATCAACATGATTTAGCAGCAGGATTTGTAAATGATGATGGTAAAATTATCCCTAGATGTGGTCTAATCTTGACAAGCTTTTTAGATACTGTTGCTAAATTCGCAAACGATAGACTCCATCAAAAGTCAGATGCTAATGTTCTTTTTATCTCTTTCTCAGAAGAGTTCCATGAGTATCAAAGAGTAAAACTTGGTGTTGATATATATACACGAACACATAAACAAGCAACTATACACCCGATTATACTCCACTGGTCATATGAAATCGACCAATGTTTAAGCTCTTTTAGAGAGTGTAATACTCAAGAGTGGCATGAAGAGGAGTTATGATAACTCCTCTAAGCGTTGAATACGTTGAGCTGTTGTTGGGTGAGTACTAAATAGCTCTTGCATTGAAAAATCTCGTCCTGTAAAAGGATTAATAATAAACATATGAGCTGTTTGAGGATTTGCCTCTGGTAGAGTAATTCTTCTAGCATAGTTATCAAGTTTGATTAATCCACTAATTAGCCACTCTGGGTGTCCTGTAATTCTTGCTGAGCCCTCATCTGCCATAAATTCACGACTTCTACTGACACTCATCTGAATAATGGTTGCAGCTATAGGCATAATAATCATTAATATCATCATCACAATAGGATTGGGTCTATCTTCTTCATCTCCATTAAAAAACATTCCAAAATTTGCAAGTAGAGCAATAGCACCTGAAAAAGTAGCAGCAATAGTTCCAATCAACATATCATAATGCTTAATATGACTTAATTCATGTGCAATTACAGCCTCTACTTCCTCAGGAGTCAACAAATCTAGTAAACCCTCTGTTACAGCAACAACAGCATGTTCATAATCACGACCAGTAGCAAATGCATTTGGTTGCTCTTCTGGAATAATATAGAGTTGTGGCATTGGTAAATTGGCTCTTCTAGTCAATTTATCTACAATTTGATATAAGCCTGATGCAGAGTGTCTATCAATGGGAATGGCATTATAATGCTCTAACACAGCCTCATGGCTATTATAATATGCGTAAAAATTCATACCAATTGCACCTAAAAATGCCAATACCATTCCTGTTTTTCCTGCAATTAACCCTCCAAACCAAATAAAAATAAGTGTTAATCCTATCATTAAAGCATACGTTTTTAACTGTTCCATTATCTCCCTTTTTTATAAATTGTACTCAAAAATAGTTCAAATATCTGCTACTTTTGTAGCATTTATATTTAAAAATAAGTAATACCCCTTACTTATCATCAAAAAGAATGCTAAAAAGACACTAAACCATACCATTCCTAAAACTCCAAAAAAGTAGATAAGTATAGGAGCAAATATAATATTTAATCCTGCTGTTATAAATAAGATTTGATTTAAAAACTTTGTAGCTTTAATCGTTACGAGCATATTGGTAAATTGGCTTCCATAGAGGTATACCACAAGAGAGATAGAAAAAACTTGTAGTATCTTAATATTTAATGGCATTACCTCTTCTCCTGTTATTATCTCTAAAATATTCTCTGAAAAATATCCAACCAATAGAGCAACTGGAAACATAATCATAAAAATTACAATAGCTAACTGTTTGTTTCGTGAGATAAAATTCTCATTTGATTGTTGATGAACAGATACCAAATAGGGATATACAGTTCTAGTTAGAGGGTCTAAAAGACTTCCAATAGCATGAATTATTTTTATAGATACAGCATAATAGCCTATTACAATAGGTGTAGCAAAAAAACCTAAGATAATAATATTAGCCGTAGTATAGAACTCTACAGCAAATTTTGAGGTAAATATATACCAACCATCTTTTAGGTAGAAAAAGAGTCTCTTTGTTGATTGAAAAGAGAGTGTAATATTAAATTTTGTAATCGCCATATAGAGAGCAGTAATGCCTATAATTATAGTAGTTATACTGTTTAAGAGTAGCAATAGATATAAATCAGACTCCTCTTTTACAAATATAAAGATAGAGATTACAAATATAAGTTTAGATAAGCCATTAAGATACATAATGTACCTCATCTTCTCTACTCCTTGAAAAAACCAAAGAGGAAATAGTATATGTCCTAGCAACGCACCAGAAGCGATAAAAATAAGCTCTTGATAGCTATATAGTTTCTCTATAAAAAAACTTAAAATAACTAAAATAGTTAAATATACAAAAGCTATAGAAAATTTAATAGCTAGTACAGAAGAGAAAATCTCATTGAGTTTTTTTTGATTATTACGATGCAAAGAGATATGATATGTAGCAGATAGCTCAAAACCATAATCACTTAATTGCACCCCATACATAATAATAGCTAAGATAAAACTATAAATTCCAAAACCCTCTAATCCTAAAATTCTAATGAGATAGGGGATTAGAAATATAGGAACAAGATAGTTGATAAACTGCAATATAAAAAGAGAAATAAAGTTGTCAGATAGTCTTTTTAGTGTTGTTGTTCTATTTTTAATCACATTAATACCAACTCTAACCAATATTTAAACATCAATAGTATATATAAAAACATAAAGATATAAACCCAAAATTTTATATGTCTATTCTCAATATATCCTATTGCAATAACTATTATAGGCATAATAACAGCCACATAACGTTGAGCAAACACCCCTAATATAGATGCAAAAAAGAAGAAGCTCATAAATACAATGGCATAACCTGCAATAATACGCTCTTGGCTATTATGAAAATCTCCAAAGGTACTTATAATAAAAGCTATCATAAACCAAACTATAGAGTAGGCGATAGAACTACCTGCCGAAATATTTCCATATCCTGCATGTCTATCTCCAATAGCAAAAAGTATGGCATCTAATCCAAATTTCATAAATAGAGCGATAGCTAAAGCAACTACCAAAGAGATAAAATAGTATTTTCTAGGTTCAACACGGCTATTATAGTAGTATAAAATAAAATAGACACCTATAAATATAGGCATAGAGGAGTGTATAAAGAACGCTACTATTGCTAAAATAATCTTGATATACCGAGATGATAAATCATAAGCAAATAGTAGTATCCCAAAAGCTAAAGTTATTCGTACCTGTTCTATAAAGAGATTCACTGACATGGGATTTAGTAACAACAACATCACTACATACCACTCTACTCTTCTAAAAAAGAAAGAACCATAGAGAACCATTGCAATAAAAGAGATAACATATAGTGCAAAACGGTAATCATTAAAGGTGATACCTAGAAGATATAATATTCCTCTCCATATAGGTTCACTAAATAGTATTTTTATACCTGTTATCTCTGCCTCTTTTCCTCCCTCTTGTATATATACAATACGAAAAATATAGTTAGCTGTATCGGCAAACTCTCGTCCTAATATATCAACCCAAGGTATTAAAAATACATAAATTGTAGCATAAACAAAAGCCCATATCCAATAGTTTTCATACTCTCTACTCTGCATTACTTAATAACTAAAAAGCCCTCAAAATTCATATATTTCTGTACTGATAATATATCAACAAAACCTGCACGTTTTAACATATCTATATTTCCCTCGGTTGAGAAGGGTTCTAATACCCCTTTTAGGCTTCTTGCTTTGGATATAATCTCTTTGGCATCATAACCTTGGTCAAGCTTATACTCCATATAGAGATTGGAGATAATATCTTGAAAACGTGCATCATTGGCTCTCACTTTTTCATATAAAATAAATGCTCCACCCCAATTTAGAGATTGATAGATTTTATTAATTAGCTGTTGTCTAAGTTTTGGGTGAATAAACTGAATCGTATAGTATGAGACAATTAAATCTGCTTTTTCTAATGTAATGGTATTCATATCATCACAAACAAAAGAGAGATTAGAACTTTTATAGAGTTGATTTGCCTTTTTTACCATATCTCTCTCTATCTCTATACCTATAAATTTAGCATCTCTAAAACTATGTCTTTTAGCTAATTTATGGGTCAATGTACCAGCAGATGAGCCAAGCTCATAACAGATAGAGTCATCTTTGACAAAATAGTCACTAAGCTTAGTAATAAGTTCATGCCCCTCCTCATAGAGAGGTACAGATTTTTTTACATGCTCTTCAAAATGCTCTACCATAGAGCCATTAAATTTCCAATTTGCATTTTTTGCATCAATTTTATCACCAGACTGTCCCATGAAGGTCTCCTATAATATATTAAATTTTTCTTAAAGTAGTATATCTAAAGTTTAATAAAAATAAACATGATTTTATCTGTTACTATATTTTTCTCCCTAACCATTGAGGATAGGAGAAGCGATTATCATAGTTATACATTATCGTTAAATAGTCTGTTTGATAGTTCCAATTATTAGAACCAATACCCCATTGGCTATCTTCTGTGGTATTTAAGGAGTAGAAATAAGCTCTACTCTTTAAAACTCTTTTAGTCTCTTTTAGGTAGTAATCTAAATACTCCTTGGACATAAAGGCTAATGATGAGGCATTTATAACCAAATCAATACTCTTATCTTGGATATAGTCCAATATAAATGGTGGAACAATAATAAAATCATAATCCTCTATAACTGACTCCAAATCATCTAAATAAGGATAGATATCTTCTAAAAGAGCTATCTTTTTATTTGGAAAATTGTACTTTAAAAAGTAGGCTGTTAAAAGGAGAGTTTCAGGTAAATCTATAAGTATCTGTGTCGTATTTGGTGTGTAGTAGTGTAAAATTCTACTACTTCCTCCAAATCCTACACCAATATCCAAAATTATATTGCGTCTATTGCTTGAAAAGGGTACATGTTTAATAATATCATTAGCAACGACTAGATTTTGTAGTAACTGTTCACTTAATCTATTTCCTCTATAGGTAATTGATTTATAATTTCCTGCCATACTTTCCGATATAGATGCTAAAATCTCTTTGTCTATTTTGGACGCAAAACGATGATACTCCATAACCAAATCAATAGCATCTAAATAGCTCTTTTTATATCCATCTTTTATCTCTATATAGGAGTATTGATTATTAAATATTTTTGTATATATTGCAGGGTCTCCCCTAAAGTTCTCTAGGCTCTTTTTTATAATTTGATTGTGTTTATCAAAAAATAGCTCTCTAAACTCTTTGGATATTCTATCCCACTCACTGCTAATATCTTTACTATCGTGGTTGTATGCCAATAGAAATGAGTTTGTTATCTTTTTATAGAAGCTATCTTCTATCTCAACCTCATCTATCTGAGCCATTGGGGATTTAGGATATAGGATATTATTGTTCCCTTTTAGATACATCTGCTTATAGTCTATCTTATCAAATCCATCTATCAAGATACTCTTTTTAAATATTTTATTATTTGAGATAAGTGCTATAAACTCTTTGAACATAAATAGTAATCTTCCAAAGCCATTATAAAATAGTATAAATTTATAGGGACAACGATGAGCATTAGTTCTATGAAGTAGAAATTGTGACTGTTTCTGATATATCAGAGAGTCAAAAGATGAAATAACTACTCGTCTAAAGAGAATGAGACGCTGTTTTAACCATTTGAGATAAATCATATTTATTCCTTAATTTAATATTAAAAAGGTATTATAACAAAATTACTCTTATAACATAAAATGTTATATAATATTTATATTATTTTGGTAGAATAAAAATAAAAAAGAGAAAATATGAGAAATAGATTTAAAATAATAGTATGTATCTCACTACTGTTGAACTCTAGTTATGCTAACGATAAAAAACTTATATTGGCAGAGGGAAACTACTGGAAGCCAATGATGGCAGATAATTTTGTCAAAAATTATGAAAAAATAAAAGAGTTACCCTTTGCAGGTTTTGTAATGGTAGGAGATAGCTTTACTCATGAAGTTATGGGTAGAGATAGTAAAATAGATATTAAAGATATTTATAGAGAGCTAAAAGGATTAAAAAATCTGTATAAACAGAAAGAGATTTTTCTACAAATAAATATAGATTTTCCTGCTGATTTTTGGAATGATAAAGCATGGGAGCAGGTATCTAAAAATTTTGCTACGGTTGCCAAGGTGGCAAAAGATTTAAATTTGACAGGGATTGTATTTGATGATGAACCCTATAATGATAATGCTCACAAGATGGATAACTTTAAATTTCCGACAAGAGATGAGATAACCAAAGAGTCTAAGAGATGGGAGATTAAAGGGGTGCAACCCTCTTGGGTAGATAAAAAAGGGTATCGAAATCCTAATTATAACTTCAAAGAGCATATGACAAAGGTTACAGAGCGATTTAAAGATATTATGCAAAGTATGGGAGAGGTCTATCCCAACTTAACACTACTAGTCTACAATGGAGCATCATTTGCTCACCCTAACTCTAATAAACGAGATATTATTGTTACAGATGTAGGATTACCTAGAGAGCATGAGTATAAAGGTGCTATCTTTGCAGGATTCAAAGAGGGATTAACTAATAACAATATATCTCTTTATGATATGGGAGAGAGTTATAGATATAGAACAGATAAACATTTTAAACGAGCCTACCAATGGAGAAAGTATGATATTGCTTTAGATAGTTCAAATCAATTAGATAGTAGTTATCAGTGGATAGTTCCCAAAAAAGATAGAGCATCATGGTCACAAGATGTTCAAGTAGGATTTATGGTCTTTAATAAAGGTCAAGAGAGTAACTATAAAGAGTATGATACACGAAACAAATCTACATTAACAGATATAAAAGAGACACTTCAAAAGGCACTCAAATATAGTGATAAATATGTAGTATACTACTGCCAAGACCAAGATTGGTTGCTTCCCAATCAAGAACACCCTTTAAAAAAAGGGTGGCTTGAGATGATGAGAGAGCTACCTTAATCTTTTGGGTTCATCTTGTTGTATTAGACGAGGAGGGGTGGATAACTCTCTCTTTTTCATTTTTACAAATAGTTTAAATACCAAACCAATATTTTTAAGTCTCTTTTCTCTGATAGCACTCTCTATCTTTTCCAAAGACTCTTTGGTTGTAACCTCTTCTCTAATAACGACTAATGTTCTATCTGCATATTTTACCAGTTCTAATACTTCTGGTATCTCACTATACGATGGTGTATCTACAAGAATATAATCATACTCTTGTTTTAGATGTTCAAAAAAACTCTCTAGTTCATGAGAAAGTATCAATTCAGTAGGGTCAGGTGGAATTGGTCCTGCTGTAATAATATCTAAGTTATCACTGATAGATGTATTGAAACGTATATTTCCAAAATTATCTCTTTTACTTAGATAGGTACTCATACCAGAGTAGGGTAAATCCATTCCCACATAGTGATGCAAAGAGGGTTCAACCATATTCAAATCAACAATAACGGTTTTATAATTTACCTCTTTAAAAAATACTGCACTAAGATTAATAAGTGTTGTTGTTTTTCCCTCTCCTTTGATAGAAGAGGTAATCAAGACAATATTACCTTCATGATTTTTCTTGGAGAATTGTAAATTAATAGCCAATTTTTTATAAGCATCTTCAACTCCACGATTGATTCCCTTTTTCTCATCAAATAGAGGAATTTCACCATAAAAAGGGAGTTTTAATCTCTCTTCTATCTCTTGTCGAGTATAAATCTTCTTTTTAGATAGTGAACGAAGAAGTGCCAAAATAACACCCAATACCAACCCAATAATACCTGCAATAATTAAAAGCATCATTCGTTTAGGTTTAATAGGATTGCTTGAAGCGTAAGCTCTATCAATAGCTTCATAATCTGAAAGTGTTGCTACTTTTATCAACTCATTTTCTGATTTTTTCTCTAATAGATAGGTATATACCTTTGAGTTAACCTCATAGTTACGTTTGAAATTGATATAATTTTTCTCTTTTTTAGGTAGTGCTGTTAAGGTTTGCTCATATTTACTTTTCTGTTTTAATAGATTATTTTGTTTAATTTTTAATTTTCGTTTAAAATTTTTAACATTCAAAACAATACTTTTTCGTATACGATTTATACGTCTATGCAATTTCACTAGAGGTGGGTATTTATCTGTAAACTCCAGACTTAAATCATCAGCTTTTGCTTGTAATTCCTGAATATCTGTAATAAGCTTTAGTGTAGATTGTGCATTAAATTCTAATAAAGTAGGAGCGATAGAGTCCAAATTTCGGTTATGTTTGATAAAAATAAGAAGATTAGAAATCAACTGCTCTTTTAAGTCTATTTCAGATAGTTGCAACTCAATATCACTCAACTTACCATAAATATCTTTGGAGTTTGTAGATGGGTCAATTGTCTTATTATTGGATTGGTACTCTTCTAATGCATTTTCAGATTTTTCCAACTTCTTTTTGGTAATTGCCAAACGCTCCTTGAGGAAATCCAAAATCTTACTGTTGATACTATTTTTTTTCGTAATACTTCTATTTATATATACATCAACTAGTGCATCAAGGTATTGATTTGCACGTGTAGGCATGGTGTCTTGAAAAGAGACTTTAATTAGATTGGTATCTAATTTCAATTGTGTTACAGATAGAGAGTTTTTAATAATAGTTTCATATATATGACGGCTACTACCTTGTACTTTAATATCAATAGGTGTTTTAAACTCATCTTTTTTAGTTAAGATACCTCTAAAATAGGGAGTAACAACCTCTTTATCATAGGGATATATAGTTGCGTTTATATCTTCTTTTGTCTTTAGTCTAAAACCATTTTCTGCAGGTTCTACTGTTATAGGATAGTTAATAAATTTTTTATCTATTTTAGTAATAGTATTGAGTTTAATAGGTAGATTATCATAAATCTCTACCTTTTTATATCCCTCTTTTACAAAGTATTTTACTCTAAAATCAACCTTTTTTAGTGCTTTTTCATTGATTTGAAAAGTTTTTAAGATAGCCATCTCTTGATTTATTCCAACAGTATTGGTTTTAAATAGACTATCTCTCAATAAATCTTTGCTATCAACTCTATTTTCATTAACTTTGACTTTGATAATGGCATAAGATTCATAAACAGAAGGGGTAAAATATAGTTTAATTTTCATTAAAACTATAAAAACTATCATTATAAAAAGAATAGACCACTTGTAAGGGGTGACTCTTTTAAAGAGTTCAATAATATAATTTTCATTAGAAGATTTATTCATGTATATAGCTTTCATTAAATATAATTCAATTTTGCGTAAATTATACTGCTATTCTCTTTAATTTTCACTATTCTTGCCAATTCTTAGTTTATAATTTAATTATAAAAACAAAGGATAATCAAATGAAAACAGTATCAACACTAGCAGTATATATTTTACTTCAATCATCATCATCAATTGCTTCAAATCTTCGTAGACAATTACAGAATAAACTTATACACCATTTTTAATTTAAAAAGTAATCTTTTTCAATAAGATTACAGCTTTTCTATTTTTTTTACAAAAATGAATAAAACAATCACTTTTTTTCACGCTTACTACCTATTTTATAGTTATTATTTCATGATTAAATAATCGTTAGATAAAAAGGATAATCATCGTGCCAAGTAATAGCCGTTCTCTCCCTATTTTTGAACATATAAATAGTGATATTGGATTGAAATATCTTAATGGTAATATAAGCTTATATTTAAATATATTAAATAATTTTTTTAAAAGATATAAAGATTTAGAGCTTATAAATTTAAGAAAAGAGGAGTTATATAATACTATCCATTCTATTAAAGGGTTGTCTTCTACATTAGGAATGACCCACTTAGAACAGATTACTACTCAAATCCAAAAAGAGAAAAATCCATCTATACGACTTATTGATGAGTGTTCTAAAACATTGCAAACGAATATTCAAGAGTTGAATAAAATCTTCTCTTCTACTAAAAAGTATATATCTAATATTTTAATTATTAATAATGAACCTAATGAGATTGATGAGTTAATGGAAATTTTAGATGATGATTTTGATATTTTATTGGCACTGAATAGATATGAAGCTTTAGAAATTTTTGAAGAAGAGAGAGTAGATTTGGTAATACTCCACACCCAACTAGATGATTTATGTGGTATTTCTATATTTAACTTTTTAAAAAGACATACTAATATCAAAGATATTCCCCTAATCTTCATTACAAAAGAGGATAATGAATCTGAGATAAAAGATATTTACCCACAACAAAATATCTCATTTATCTATAGACCGTTTCAAAGAGATAAACTTATAAAACAGATAAAAATATTTAATAATTTAAAAAGTTAGAATCTTCATATAAAACATAAAATAAAACTTTTTATTTTATTAATTTTAATATTAATTTTATGATTTAAGTTTTATTTTAATTTTATCTTATTATACTTTAGTTAATAAAATTAAACTAAAGGTAATTTATGAAATTTCTACTGCTACTACTATTATTTAGCTCTTTAGCTTTCTCTCAAATTAAGATTATTTCAAATAATAGTAAATTAAACTCAATTACAATTACAAAAAAAGAGTTAGCTAATTTATATCTAAGAAAGACAGATAAAATTAAAGGTATTAGGGTTGTTCCATTGGATAACAAATCAAATTTTGAAGAGTTTTATAATAAAATTGTAAATAAATCTAAAAAAGAGCTTCGTGCTTATTGGGCAAGAGAGATGTATAAAAGTGAAAGAGTTCCACCTAAAAAGCTCTCTATTCAAGAGCTAAAAGGTATGATAAAAAGTAATAAAAACTATATATCCTACTCCTCATCTGATGTATCTGGATTGCTATCTATCTCTATTAAATAGTAAAGTAACTATATGAAATCAAATTGTGTTACTTTTCTCTACATAAATCAGTTAAAATATCTATTAAATTTATCTAATATAATTATATTAATAATACTCTAACTTTATAAAAATATCTACTTTTTGGGCTGTTTTGGTACATAGAAAAACATAGTAAGTTTATTATTACTCTCATATAGTGTAAACAATAATAATAAAAAACTTTAGAGAAAATTGATATAAAAACTACGATTTTTACTTTACAGTTAAATAATCACTTTTTTATTATTATGTTATATACACATATTTCAGGAGTGTAAATATTTTATTGGAGTTCCAAGATGAGTAAAACAGAAGAGTATGATTTTGAACCATTAAGCATCGGTTCTACGGGAGCTATTGTTTTGATGGTTCAAAAGACATTAAAATCACTAGGATATGAGTTAGATACCAATGGAGTATTTGATGAATCTACAGATAATGTATTGAGAAGTTTTCAAGAAAATCTAGGTATCGTACCAAATGGTATTTTAGATGCTATAACAATGATGAAGCTAGATGAGATGTTTCTCTTGCCCCATTAATCAATATTGAAGTGAATTGTTAGATAAATATCATTTATTGGAAGTTCACTTCTTAATGAACTAGGAATATCTATTGGAAAACTCTTTTCAATTGCTTTTCTAGCCCCTTTTTGTAAAATACTTTTTCCATTTATATAACAGATATTTGTTACATTTCCATTAGCTGTAATATCAAACTTGACTTTTACAGAGCCTTGGATATGTTGTCTAAGTGCTACTCTTGGGTATCGTTTATTTGCAATAATTTTACTTCTTACTTGGCTTAGGAAGCCTCTTTTTTCTATACTTTTATCTACTTTTTTAGGTTGTCTCTGAATTTTCCTTGTTGTTGGTGCTTTAACAACTTTCTCTATTACTCTTGTGGGTTGAGGGGGTGGAGTATATATCTCTTCTATGATAGGCTTAACTCTTTTGGGAGGTTTTCTCTTATGAATAACTTTTTTATAATAAACTATTTTATTAGGAGTTGGAGTATATCTCTTTTTTATAATTGGTTTTACTCTTTTGTTAGGTTTTATCTTATGAATAACTTTTTTATGATTAACTATTTTATTAGGAGTTGGAGTATATCTCTTTTTTATAATTGGTTTAACTATTTTGTTAGGTTTTATCTTATGAATAACTTTTTTATGATTAACTCTTTTTTTAGTATTTTTTTTAGGCGATTTTATCTTTTGAATAACTTTTCTCTTATGGAGTTTTTTCTTTTTATAAATATGTTTATGTTTAATCTTTTTTTTAATTTTATGATGTTTTGGAATACTAAGTGGTAATATAGGCTTTTTTTTCTTGATAATTTTTTTATCAATAGGTGTAATAATAGAGACTTTTATAACCGATTTTGAAAGCTCTTTGGGTTTCTCTACTCTTTGGGCAAATATAAAAATAGAGAAGCCTATTACTGTAAAGAGAATTGAGCTAACAAGAAATGCTATGCTATAGCGATAGTTATTCATTTTTTGTAACAATCCCTAAATTTTCATAGTTATTCTTTTTTAGAATATCTAAAATAAAGACAAAATCTTGAAAGGTTGTATTTTTGTCACTATATAGTTGTATTGGTGTTTTTTTATCATGACTCAATAGGGTTTGTTCAATCTCTTTATGAGCTATTTTTCTCTTACCAAAAAATATATCTCCATTCTCTTTAATAGATATTTGCAACTCTTTTTTGGGTTTATCATCTGCTTTAGCACTAGATGTGGGTAAATCCAACTTTATAAGTCCAGTCTGAATAAATGAAGCCGTAGTAAGTACAATAACTAATAAGACCAACATAATATCAATAAAGGGAACAACATTAATAGTATCAAATTTTGATAAACGTCTCACTATCTTACCTTTTGGTTGATAATCCATCTATTTAAGATAACTTCTACTTTACGATTGAGATGATTATAGAAAAATATTGCAGGAATTGCTACAACCAAGCCCATTGCAGTAGCTTTAAGTGCCAAAGCCAAAGAGGTCATAATATGTTTGACTTCCATGTCAGCTGTTTGCCCCATTGTATAAAAGGTAATTATAATACCAAGAACCGTACCCAAGAGACCGATATATGGAGCATTTGCCCCAAAGCTAGAGATAATAGATAGATTATTGGTTATATCAATCTCTAACTCTTCAATATCTTGATAATCCTCTACCTCTACACTTCTATAAAATAGTAATCTCTCAATCCAAAAAAATAGAGTTAAAAAGCTCATAAATGCCAACACTCCCAATACACCATAATCTACAATATGACTTAGTAGTTTTATATCAATAATCTCTTCCATAATTTTTCCCATTATTTTAATAGGTGTATTATAATAGAAAAAGATGAGAAGAAAATGATTATTTCAATGATTTTTGGTCGGTTTTAACCATTTCTCATTGTCCAAATAGCTTCATAAAAAGGTAAAACCTCAATTTTCTCAAACTTTTCACGCTGATGGTAGGTAATAATTATTTTTCTATCGCATTTAAAGGGGAGCTTCTCTAAGCCTCTTATCTCTCTTTTTTGGTTTCTATCGTTTAACTCATAACAGACTTGTATGGCAATGAGTTCTTCATCTTTTTTGGCTAAAAAATCACACTCATAATTTTTATTGTAAAAATATAACTCATAACCTAATTTAAGTAGCTCACTAAAAACAAGATTTTCAAATAACGTTCCTAAATTTTGTGAGAACTTAAAATTTAATAGGGTAAATCCATTGTCACTTAGATATATCTTTTTTTTACTACTATTTTGCTCTTTGAGTGAATAGGAAAATTGTTTTAGCTCATAAAGCATAAAGCTATCTTCAAGATACCCAACATACTCTTTGGTGCTTATGTCGGTAATTCCTATGGCTTTAGAGAGCGAAGTGTAGGAGAAAAGAGAGGTCAAATTACTTAAACAAAAATAGCTCAACTCTTTAAAGCTTTTAACCTCTCTTATTGAATAATTGGAGACACAATCTTTGAGTAAAATGGTCTCATAATAACTCTTAATTAAATCTCTTCTAAACTCCTCATCGGCATTATATATCTCAACAAAAGAGCCAAATTGCATCATATCATCTATTATTTTTAGCACTTTGGCTCTCTTTTCTACTAAATCCATATAGCTATCAATCTTATTGATATGAAGAATTTCTAAAAATGAGAGAGGATAAACTTTGGTAGAGAAGTATCGACCCGTTAAAAGTTTGGCTAATGTTCCATCTAAAAAAGAGCTGTTTGAACCTGTTATAAATATCTTCTTAAACGTTTCACTGTCATAAACACTCTTAACATATCTCTCCCACCCCTCGATGGATTGGACTTCATCTAAAAAGAGATATTCAATCTTTCCTTGCGTCAATTTCTCTGCCATCTCCACTACCTCATGCAATTTTCGTGCATCTTTAGCATAAGGAATAAAAAATGGGTCATCAAGGTTTAAATAGAGTATCTTTTTGGCTTCTATTTTTTGACTTAGGTGGTTAATAAGTAGTTTAAAAAGGGTTGATTTTCCACTTCTTCGTATTCCTTGAATGGCTTCTATCTGTCTTAAATCCAATCTAGCAATAAGTTTCTCTAAAACATCACGCTGATATAATGCTTTATAGGAATTTTTCCAATGTATATTTTGAGATATTATTAACTTTTCCATATTATAACCTTGTATTTTTTTAATTATTTATATATTATACTATGAATTTTTTCAAAAATTTGGTATGTTTTAGAGTAAAATATGTTATTTTTCCATTAACTCTCTAATAATTTATATTTAATAGACTTGATTAAAAAGAAGATAGAGATTCTCCTTATATATGAGGAGAATCAAAAAAAGTTGGGGGTAGGGTGTTATGCCATCTGTTTTGCAACTTCTGCTGCAAAATCTTCCTCTTTTACTTCGATTCCTTCTCCTACTTCAAGGCGAATAAAATCTGTAATAGTGGCTTTGCCACCAGATATTTTTTGTATATGTTCTCCAACTGTTACAGAGTCGTCCATTACATATTTTTGGTCAAGAAGTGCAAGTTCTTGGTCAAGAAGTGTATTATCAGAGATAAATCTTGCTAATTTACCTGGCACAATTCTATCCCAAATCTTTTCTGGTTTACCTTCACTTGCAAGTTCAGCTTCGATAGCTTTTTTTGCATCAGCTAATACTTCATCAGTAATTTGAGACATACTCACATATTGAGGTACATTTTTTAGAGGTTTTCCAAGTCTTACTAACTCTTCATTCTCTTTTTTTACTTTTTCAATTCTACCATTTGTCTCATCAGCTACAAATTTAGCATCAAAATCTTTATATGAGAGTGTTTTAGGACTCATTGCTGCTGCGTGCATTGCAATATTTTTAAGCTCTGCTCTTACTTTATCAGCAGTTGCTTTATCTTCACATTTTGCACCTAGAAGTACAGCTACTCTTGAGTTTGCATGAACATACCCATTGATAGCTACAGTTTCATCATCAGAAGCAATCATTCCAGCACGTCTAACTACAAGATTCTCTCCGATAGTTGCAATTTTAAGTGATAGATACTCTGAAAATGGTTGACCATTAATTGTAGAGTTATTGATAGACTCTGCATCAGCCAAGTTATTATCAAAAGCATGATTTGTAATCTCAGCCACAACCTCTTTGAACTTGTCATTTTGTGCAACAAAATCTGTTTGAGAGTTAATCTCAACAATTACAGCTTTGTTATCTGCAACGTTAACAGATACAACACCCTCTGCAGCTACTTTACTTGCTTTTTTAGCTGCTGCACCAAGACCTTTTTCTCTAAGCCATGCTACTGCATCATCAAAATTACCATCAGACTCTTTTAGTGCATTTTTACAATCCATCATTCCTGCATTGGTAGCTTCTCTAAGTTTTTTAATATCTTTTGGTCCGAATTTTGCCATCTCTTATGCCTTTGTCTCTTCTTTTTTAGCTTCTTCTTTTTCGCCCTCTTCAACAGCCTCTTTTACAATCTCTTTTACTTCAGAATCACTTGGAAGAGCTGTCTCTTTTAATACTTCAGGGTCTTCTGTTTGTGCCATCATAGCTTTACCAAGTTCTTCATCTGCAGCAGGTGCAACCTCTGCGTCTCTACCCTCTTTTTCAGCTAATTCAGCCTGACCTTCAATAATTGCTTCAGCCATTTCTCTACAGAAAAGGTTTATTGAACGGATAGCATCATCATTACCTGGAATTGGATAATCAACAACATCTGGGTCACAGTTGGTATCAAGTGGTGCAACAACTTTCATACCCATTCTCTTTGCCTCTTTTACAGCAATATGCTCTTTGACTGCATCAATAACAAACATCATCTCTGGTAGTTTTTTCATATGTCTGAAACCTTCAAGATATGCAGATAGTTTTGCTTTTTTACGAGTAAGCATTAAAGCTTCTTTTTTGGTTAAAAGCTCCAATTGACCGTTCTCTTCCATCTGCTCAATGATTTCTAATTTTCTAATAGATTTTTTCATTGTTGGGTAGTTTGTCAACATTCCACCTAACCATCTTGTAGATACATAAGGCATTCCACAACGCTCTGCATGTTCTTTAACAGCTGAACGAGCTTGTTTTTTAGTTCCTACAAAAATAATTGTTTGACCATTTGCTGCAGCCTCTTTTACAACATTGTAAGTGTATTTGAAGTATCTAAGTGTTTTTTGTAAGTCAATAATGTAGATATTTTTTCTCTCACCGAAGATAAACTTTTTCATCTTTGGATTCCATCTTCTTGTTTGGTGACCAAAGTGTACACCACACTCCAATAAATCTTTCATTGTTACCATATTTTGCTCCTTGCAAAAGTCCAAAAATAGATAATTCTATTATATATTTCAAGACAAAAATAATATTTTTAGAGACCGTAGTCTATAGGTTTATTCCACTGTAGCCCTTAACACAAAAATGTGCAACCATTCAAGGATTAACTACATGAGAATTTGCTTATAAAAAAGCTTGGAATTATATCTAAATTTATTTAAATTTTTGGATAAAGGTCGGCAAAAACCGACCAAAAAGAGAAGATGTAGTAGTAAAACTACATCATTCCTCCCATTCCACCCATATCTGGCATAGCAGGAGATGGAACATCTATATTTGGTTCTTTAATATCTGAAATAGTCGCTTCAGTTGTAAGTAGAAGGCTAGAGACAGATGTTGCATTAAGCAGAGCAACTCTTTCAACTTTAAGTGGGTCAATAATTCCTACTTCAAGCATATCTACATACTCTCCATTGGCAGCATTAAATCCTAAGTTTGAATTTTCTGAATCCATCACTTTATTTACTACAACACCAGCATCGTAACCTGCATTTATAGCAATCTGTTTCATTGGTGCTTGAATAGCTCTTAGGATAATCTCTGCACCAATCTGTTGGTCATGCTCAAGTTCATCAAGTTCAACACTCGCTCCAGCTTTAATAAGGGCAGCACCACCACCAATAACAATCCCCTCATCAACAGCTGCTTTAGTTGCACTAAGAGCATCATCAACACGGTCTTTTTTCTCTTTCATCTCTGTCTCTGTAGCCGCACCAACTTTAATAACAGCTACTCCACCAGATAGTTTAGCAATACGCTCTTGAAGTTTCTCTTTGTCATACTCACTTGTTGTGTTTTGTTCCTGAATTCTAATCTCAGCTACACGAGCATCAACTGCCTCTTTTGAACCTTTACCACCCACTACAACAGTGTTATCTTTGTCAATAACAATTTTGTCACACTGACCAAGCTCTTGAAGAGTTGTTTTTTCTAGTGTAAGACCTAACTCATCAGTAATAAGTGTTGCACCTGTCAAGATAGCAATGTCATTTAGCATCGCTTTTTTACGGTCACCAAATCCTGGTGCTTTAACAGCTGTAATATTTAAAACACCTTTAAGTTTGTTAAGAACTAAAGTAGAGAGTGCTTCTCCCTCAACATCATCAGCAATAATTAAAAGGGGTTTACCTGTCTGTTGAATCTGCTCTAAGACAGGAACTAAATCTTTAAGTGAAGTAATTTTTGCATCTGTAAGCAAGATAAGTGGTGAATCAATTTCACATGTCATCTTCTCTGTATTGGTTACAAAATAAGGAGAGAGATACCCACGGTCAAACTGCATTCCCTCAACAACTTCAAGTTCATCTTCAATCCCTTTTGCCTCTTCTACTGTAATAACACCATCTTTACCCACACGCTCCATTGCTTCGGCAATAAGGTTTCCAATAGTCTCATCTGAATTGGCTGAAATGGTTGCTACTTGTGCAATTTTCTCTTTATCTTGAACCTCTAGGCTCATATCTTTAAGTTTATCAATAATCGCCTTTGTGGCTTTGTCCATTCCTCTTTTTACTTCAATTGGATTTGCTCCAGCTGTAATGTTTCTAAGACCCTCTTTGAAGATAGATTGTGCCAAAACAGTAGCAGTGGTTGTTCCATCTCCAGCCTCATCAGCTGTATTTGATGCTACCTCTTTAACAAGTTGCGCTCCCATATTCTCTACAGAGTCTTCAAACTCAATCTCACGAGCAACAGTTACACCATCTTTAGTAATGTGTGGTGCTCCATAAGCTTTTTGAATAAGCACATTACGTCCACGTGGTCCCATTGTTACTTTAACTGCATCTGCTAATTTGGTAACACCTTTAAAAAGTCCTGTTCGTGCATCGTCTGAAAAATGTATATCTTTTGCCATTATCTCATTACTCCTAAAATATCATCGCTACTCATAATTAAATATTCTGTTCCCTCAATGGTAAGTTCTGTTCCACCATACTTTGGAAACACAACAGTATCACCTTCGTTAATTCCTGCTTCAATAGCCTCTTTTCCTACGGCAACTACTTTTCCATTTAATGGTTTCTCTTTTGCAGAGTCTGGAATATAAAGACCAGATGCTGTTTGATTTGTTTGTTCTTCTCTTTGTATAAGAACACGATTACCTAATGGCTGAAATGACATTTGGTTTCTCCTTATAGTTGTTAATTTTTTGGAATAATAATCTATTTTTTTACAAAAGTCAATACTTTATGCTTTAAAAATCAATAAACTTTAGTCTATATAACTAAGCTTTGAAAAAAAATTAATTTAAATTGGTAAAATCAAAAGAATCCTTGACTTTTAAGACTCTTTCAGATAAAATTTCGCCACTTCAAAATAATGTGTGGTAAGGTAGCTCAGCTGGTTAGAGCGCTGGTCTCATAAGCCGGAGGTCGAGGGTTCGAGTCCCTCTCTTACTACCACTCCTTAATCTAATCCCATTTAAAACCCTCTATAAAGTACCTAAAAACAATAATCTAAAGCCCTTTTATCGTTTAAGTTAGTCTAATATGTAGTAGTCACATCTAAGTTAAAGAGTAGTAATATTAGTAGTCACTTTATAAAAGACTACCAAAGGATAATAAAATATGACTACTATTAAATCAAGAGAACATCAAAAACACTCCAAAGCAGGAGCTTTGGAGCGAGTTTAAGCTAATAATTATGTTTATAATTGTATGATTATTGTTATAAACATAAAGGAATAAATATGAATTTTTTTAAATTAAGTTTAGTAGCAACTTCTCTGCTGTTGATTGGTTGTGGTAGTAGTAGTAATAAAAGTAGTACTGCTCCTAAAGCAACAACTGTGA
>JALSOO010000156.1 GCA_026986355.1 Campylobacteraceae bacterium
GATTCTACAAAGAGCATGAACGTGGTTTGGGCATAGGATTACATATTGTCAAAAAACTATCTAATGAGTTGGGTATAAAAATAGAGGTTCAAAGTAGCTTAAATAAAGGAACAACCTTTTTACTTACATTTTCTAAATCTATGATTAAAGCTCCTCATTAACAATAGTAATACTCTTTAGCTTTGCACCTTCATCTAAACAAGAGATATTATGTTTTTTAGGAGATAGATACTTATAGATAGGTACTCCAGATGTTCCTATAATTGGGGTCTCATTATCTATCAACCAATATATAGTACTATTCTGCTCAAAAGAGTAGCAGTTTAATTTCATCTTTTTCATCTCATAAGGTAGTAATTTATTATGGATATAGATTTTATTATTGATAGGATTTGTAATAAGAGGTTTATAGTTTTTCCACTCTTGGTAACATCTATGTTTAGATAGCTCTTCTATAGAGTTAATAGTTTGTTGATTTAGAAGATAAGATAAAACCTCTGCTCTCATATCCAAACAGCTATTTTGTAACTTCACATCTTCTATGAGTTGGTCTTTGACTCTACTTTTACATCTGTTAATCACTATTGCATCTTGACATATCTCTTTTGTTATAATTTTATTTGGTTTTGAGAACCAAGATACCCCTTTAAGCTCTCTAAATATTTTAAACATTGTAGGAGAAGCCAATCTCAATCCTGTAGGATAGACTCTATTATAAGGTTTAGATGCTTTTCCTGAAAAGTTTCCATACCAAACAGCAACTGTATATTTAGGAGTATAACCAATGGTCAGCATATCTTTTGCATGAGCAGAAGTTCCTGTTTTGAACGCTATCTTTTTAATACCTTTTACATATTCCCATGAGGAAGAGAGAGATAATCGTGGTGCATCAGCTAATATATTAGAGATTAGATAGGTTGATTGTGGTGTTAGGATTTGACTCTTTTTATATCTATCTCCTTTGATATAAGATGCTTTTTGATAGACACCACCATTTGCCAACATTGCAAATAGTTGAGCGTTTTCCATAAGAGAAAGCCCAAATCCACCAAGAGTTAATGATGAGCCATAATAGGATTTATTATGTAGAAGTGATGATATGTGAGCCTTTTTCAAAATAGAATAGAGACTTTTATCTCCTAATAGTCTATCTATCTCAACAGCAGGTATATTGAGTGATAGTTGTAGTGCTTCTGTGGCTGTTACCTCTCCTAGATACTTTTTAGAGTAGTTATGTGGCTTATAACCATCTATAAAGAGTGGTACATCATATAGCTTTTTAAGAGGAGTAATTAACCCCTCCTCCAGAGCTTTTGCATAAATTAGAGGTTTTAGAGTTGAACCTGGAGAGTGTAGAGATAGTAACCCACTATTTTGACCACCATGAAGATTGTCATAAAAATCATTTGAACCTACATAAGCTAAAATCTGCATTGTTTGATTATCTATTACAATAGCAGAAGAGTTATAAACTTTAAACTTTTTAGCCTTTTTGATATCTGATTTTAAAATCTCTTCTACCCTATACTGTAACACTCTATCAATAGTTGTATTTACCTCTCCCTCATGAGTAATTTGAGCCGATAGATGAGGTATCTGATGAGGTAGAGGTGTAATATCTACAGATATTTTCTCTTTTAATGCCTCTTTGTACTCATTTGGTTGTAACAGTTTTAAATCAAAAAGTCGTTTTAGTAGTCTGTTTTTTATATTATTTATATCTCGTAACTTTTTAGGTCTATTTTTATTTGGATTTTTAGGTATAGAAGTTAAATAGGCTATTTGTGAAAGAGATAGAGAGTCTACAGAGGTGTGAAAATAGCGAAATGAAGCCGAAGAAAACCCCTCTACATTTCCACCATAAGGGGCATTATTTAGATAAAATCTCAAAATCTCCTCTTTTGAGTAGTTTAGTTCAAGTTGAAAAGCATTAAATATCTCTACAAGCTTTTGTAAAAGAGTCCTAGACTTATGATGCATCATTCTAGCCACTTGCATTGTAATAGTTGATGCACCAATTTTACGTTGATTTGTTATATTAAACCATAATGCACGAATAATAGATAGAGGATTGACCCCAAAGTGTTTTTCAAAATATTGGTCTTCATACCCCATAACAATTTTTTTTATATTTTGATTTAACTCACTCTCTTTGATAGGAATTCGTAAAAATCCATCAGAGCTTAGTTTTAGACTCAATAGATGATGATTTCTATCATAAATTAGAGTAGATTTTGGTTTATAAAGTCTATCTCTATTTAGAGGATATA
>JALSOO010000157.1 GCA_026986355.1 Campylobacteraceae bacterium
TGTTCGTTGGTGGTCAGTTCTCTTCTTTGCAGGAATCAAAGGTGGTCTCTCAATTGTAATGCTTCAGATGCTACCAAACGGCTTTGAACATAAAGAGATGTTTGATGCCATTGTAATTGGTGTTATTCTTTTATCTACATTTATATATGCTTTCGTTTTAGTTGGAATTATTATAGGAAATAAGAAATCTTTTGATAATGAGGTTAAAGCAGAGAGATAATGTCAATTTTATACTATTTTAAGTAAAAATTGAATATAACTTACAACAATTAAGAATTGATAAAAATATATATAAGGATTAAAGATTGAATATTTTAATCGAAGAGGTAGTTAAAAATATAATAAATGAGATAAAAGAGAATCATTTGATAGATAGAAACGGTACAAAATGGTTTATTTTTCCATCTAAGAAATTATTATTAATGAGCAAGAGTAAAGGAATAAGTAGAGAAGAGTTGACCCTGATACTCCGTCGTCTTGGCAAGAAAAAGAGAAGAATTAATAGTAAGGTTGTCGATTCTTTATTACTAGAAGAGTCGAGCGAAGAGATGCCTTCTCTCTACTCTATCTAGCCTTTTGAGCCATTTTGATATAGATGTGTAAAATCTCTAATGCAGCAGGTGTTACTCCTGATATTTCAGAGGCATTAAATAGTGTTGGAGGATTGATACTGTTGAGTTTCTCAACAATCTCATTGGAGAGTCCTGAAACATTTTCAAATACAAATCCTTCTGGAATTTTAACCTTTAACATATCTTTCATCTTGTCTACTTGTCTCTGCTGTTTATCAATATATCTACTATATTTTGCTTCAATTAAAATCTGTTCAATTATATCATCTGAATAGCTTTGCAATTTAGGAACTATGGATACCATCTTATCGCGATTCATAGATGCACGTGCCAATAAATCTAATAGACAAATCTTATCATTAATCTTCTCTTCATTGAGTGATGTTAATAAAGCTATAAACTCTTTTGTGGGGGTTATGAAGTTTTCTCGTAGATACCCTAAAGCCTCTTTTATATTTTGCTCTTTTTGTGCAACCTTTTGAAGATACTTGTCATCAAGTAGTCCAAGCTCTTTTCCATAACGATAGAGACGAATATCTGCATTATCTTCTCGTAATAGCAATCTATACTCAGAACGACTTGTAAACATACGATAAGGCTCTTTTGTACCCTTGGTAACCAAGTCATCAATAAGTACACCAATATAGGCTTCATCTCTTCCTAAAATCAAAGGCTCTTTTCCTTGAACTGATAATCCTGCATTGATACCTGCCATTAACCCTTGTGCTGCAGCCTCTTCATAACCTGTTGTTCCATTTATCTGTCCTGCACAGTATAATCCCTCTATCTTTTTGGTTTCCAAGGTATGTTTTAACTCGGTTGGTTGTATATAATCATACTCAATGGCATAACCATAACGGACAATTTTTGCCTTTTCCATTCCTTTGACTGAATGAATCATATCTAACTGTACATCTGTAGGTAGAGAGGTACTCATACCATTGATATAATACTCATTTGCCTCCATTGTTTGAGGTTCTACAAAAATTTGGTGTCTTGGTCGGTCTCTAAAACGGTTGATTTTATCCTCAATACTTGGGCAGTATCTAGGACCCATACCCTCTATTTGTCCAGAGAACATAGGTGCTCTATAGAAGTTACTCTCTATAATATGATGAGTATCTTCATTGGTATAGGTCACATGACATGGTAGTTGTGTAGGGTTAAAGGTCTCTCTATTGGTTCTAAATGAGAAAGGTATAGGTTTTTCATCGCCTCCTTGTACCTCCATAACCGATAAATCTATAGATGAACCATCTATTCTAGCACATGTACCTGTTTTTAATCGTCCTATCTCTATATCTAATCCTCTTAAATATTGGGCTAATTTGATAGAAGCAAACTCTCCTTGTCGTCCTGCTTGTTGTTTTTTATCTCCGATATGGATTAGACCATTTAGGAATGTACCTGAAGCAATAATTACTCTGTTAGCCATGTATCTATTTCCAAGTTGAGTCTCTACTCCCAATACTCTACTATCTTCTATAATCAGAGAGTCGACAATCTCCTGTTTTACATCAAGATTTGTTGTATTTAGTATAATATCTTTCATATAGATACGGTATCTATCCATATCTATTTGAGCTCTACTTCCACGAACAGCAGGACCTTTTGAACTATTTAAAATTCTAAATTGGATACCTGTAGCATCAGTTGCCAATCCCATTTGACCACCGATTGCATCTATCTCCTTGAC
>JALSOO010000158.1 GCA_026986355.1 Campylobacteraceae bacterium
CAGAGTATGTGCGAACTAAAGAGCTTTCTAAAAGTACAAAAGTTACTATTGAAGATTTATCTGCAATTATTGCAGAGGGTAATCTAAAATCACTACCAGTTATTATCAAAACAGATGTCCAAGGTTCTCTAGAAGCTATCAAAGGAACATTAGCTGAGCTCAAAAATGAAGAGGTTAAAGTTAATGTTATCCATGAAGGTGTTGGTGGTGTTACGGAGTCAGATGTACAACTTGCAGATGCTTCAGAACACTCAATTATCTTAGGGTTTAATGTCCGTCCTACAGGTGCAGTCAAGAAAAAAGCAAAAGAGCTTGGTGTTGAGATTAAAACTTACTCAATTATCTATGAACTTCTTGATGATGTAAAAGCACTTCTTGGTGGAATGATGTCTCCTACAATTTCCGAAGAGGTTACAGGTCAAGCAGAAGTGCGTGAGACCTTCACTGTAGCTAAAGTTGGAACAATTGCAGGTTGTAAAGTATCTGATGGTTCTATTGTTAGAAATGCAGGTGCTAGACTTATTCGAGATGGTGTTGTTATTTACACCACAACAATCTCTTCTCTTAAACGATTTAACGATGATGTTAGAGAAGTTAAGAGTGGTTTTGAGTGTGGTATCATGCTTCATAACTATAATGATATTAAAGAGGGCGATGTTATCGAAACCTTTAAAATGGTAGAAGAGCAAGTTAAGCTTGATTAGGTAAAACCATGAGAGAAGAAGAGATAAAAAGAAAACGAACCGAGTCACGCTTGGTTGAGTTACTTCCAGAGGCATTCTCTGGAATGAATGATAATCGTATTAACTCTCTATCGGTAACAGCAGTTGTCTGTTCACGTGGGCGTTATGACGCAAAAGTCTACCTTGATAAATCCTATCTTACAGAGAAAGAGCAAGGAGAAGCACTCAAACAACTTAGAGCAGTTTCTGGGTATCTATCAACCTATGTTCGTGAGAGTGAAGGGTGGTATAAAGCTCCTAAGTTTACGTTTGAGTTTGATACACAATTAGAACAGATAGCTAATATAGAAGCACTCTTCAAAGAGATTGGAAAACGACACGATAAAAATAAGGGGGAGTCTAATGAGTCTTAACGAACAGATAGCCAAGATAGTTAAAGCTAATGGAGCATCTTTTTATGGTGTCGAGACAGTCCAAGAAGATAGCAACACTATCTTTAGAGTCTATATAACCAAAGAGGGTGGAGTCAATCTTGACCTTTGTGCTGATATTTCACATGAGTTATCGCTATTTTTTGATGTAAACCCTCCTATGCATGGAGCTTATTTTTTAGAGGTAAGCTCCCCTGGTATTGAGAGAAAATTAGAGAATCCAACCCATTTTATATCAGCAGTTGGAGAACGTGTGAAGTTCAAAATCAATGGAGAGGGCAAAGAGAGAGGAGTGATAACTTCTGCTGATGAGAGTGGTTTTACTATTGAAAAAAAAGGCGAAGATATTCGTTTTGAGTATGCCAATATCTCTAAAGCCAAGACCTATTTTGAGTGGAATAAGAGTAAGTAAAAAAATCTCCATATATTTGGGTTAGGATAAGTAATGATTTCAGATGAAATATATATGAACCAAGCCCTAAAAAAAGCATGGCAATACCAATTAAGAACCTATCCTAACCCTGCTGTGGGTTGTTTGGTTCTATATAATAATGAGATAGTTGCACTTGAAGCCCATCAAAAAGCAGGAACATCACATGCAGAGGTTTTGGCTCTTCTAAAAGCTTATGAGACTATTACTCAAAATAGTATAGATTTTGATAGATTTGATTCTCATAAAGCTCATGAGTTCTTATACTCTTTACCTCAAAACTTTTTTATAGAATCTACAGTTTATGTTACACTTGAACCATGTTCTCATATAGGACAAACTCCCTCTTGTGCCTCTCTAATTGCTCATATTAAACCCAAAAAAGTAGTAGTTGCAACACTTGACCCCATTTCAGGGCATGATGGAGGCGTTAAACGACTTGAAGAGCAGGGGATAGAGGTTGAGGTAGGTGTTTGTGAAAAAGAGGCTTTGGAGCTTTTAGAACCCTTTTTAATCTGGCAAAAGAGAGCATTTGTTCTATTTAAAATTGCTCAAACCTCTAATGGTAAAATTGGTGGAGGCTATTTGAGTTGCAAAGAGTCACTTACTCATGTTCATCAACTTCGAGCTGTTTGTAGTAGTATGGTTATAGGAGGAAATACAGTTAGAGTAGATAGACCTACTTTGGATTGTAGATTTACTAGCGATAATGCTC
>JALSOO010000159.1 GCA_026986355.1 Campylobacteraceae bacterium
CTAGAGAAACTAGGAAACATTGTTCATGAAAATAACCATAGAGATGAAAAAGCATCACAGAGAATGGGAGAGTATGCTCAACTACTCGCTAAATTATATGGATTAAACTCAAAAGAGATAGATAATATCTACTACTCTATGTCTATCTATGATATTGGTCTATTACGTGTTCCCACAGACAAACGAAAAGACCCAAACAGCAAAGAGTTCAAAGAGTATCCAAAATTGGGATACTCTATCTTAGATGATATAGAAGAGACCTCACTAATCAAAATGGCAAAATCTATAATTCTAGCACATAAAGAGCATTGGGACGGAAGTGGATACCCTAATGGATTAAAAGAGAAAGAGATATTTCTATGTGCACAGATTGCATCTATTGTAGATTTTTATGATGAACTAACCTCTTCTCGCGTATATAGTCCTCATATTATATCATCATCAGAGGCATTAGAGATTATAAAGAGAGAGAGAGGTGTTAAATTTAACCCTAAACTACTCGACCTTTTTATAGATAATTTTGAACATTTTAAAGAGATAAAAGATAGGTTAAGCTAAATGGATAAGAGAATTAATGGAAAATTTGATTTAACAAAAGAGGCTGTACTTTTGATAGACAAAGGTCTACATAAAATATATTGGGTAGGCACAACTTCCCAAAAGGCATTAAGAAGTAATATATACTTGATAATCGATAGTGAAGAGGGTATCATTATTGATTGTGGAGCAAGAGTAGAATTTAAAGAGACAGTTAATCGTATAAAACAAGTATTGCCTCCATCAAAAGTAACCAAGATATTTGCAAATCATCAAGACCCTGATGTAACTTCAGCTATGACAGATTGGTTAGAATTAAATCCACAAATAACCATCATAACTTCCCCTGTTATTAATGTCCTTATTAATCATTATGTGGGAAATAATAAGAAATATAACTTTCACAATACAGAGATAGAACCTAAATTGACACTTAAGTCTGGAGCAGTATTGGAGTTTATACCATCTCCATTTATGCACTCCCCTGGAGCTGTAACTATCTATAATCATAAAACAAAAACACTATTTTCAGGAGATATATGGTCAGCTATTAGCCTAGAGTGGAAACTTATCTTAGATTATGATTTCCAAGAGCATATAGAGAATATGGATATGTTCCATCAAGGATATATCTCTTCAAATAGAGCTTGTAGATACTTCTTGTATAATCTAAAAGATAAAGATATTACCAATATCATGCCTCAACATGGAAGTATTATAACTCAAAACAATCTAAATAGTGCATTTAGATATATAAGAGACCTAAAGTGTGGTATAGATTTCTTTCCAGAATATTCAGATAAAGATTTAGATTTTATCAAATCGTAATATAAAACCACCTCTTTCAAGAGGTGGACAATAAAACTACTTCACCACTAAATTAACCATTTTTTTAGGAACTAAAATCTCCTTAACCACATTTTTTCCCTCTAGCCACTTAGGTATACTCTCTTTTGCTCTAGCTATTATCTCATCTTTTGATGCTTCTGCTTCTACTTCTATCTCGGCTCTTCTTTTACCATTTACAGCTACACCTAGAGTAATGGTATCTTGTACAAAGACCTCATCTAAAATCTCTATTTTACCACCTGTAAGGTTTTTGGACTCAAATAGCTCTTGGCTTAACTCTGCACAGATATGAGGAGTAATTGGTTCTAATAGATGGGTAATAATATAGAGTCCCTCTCGCCATATCTCTTCATTTTTCTGCTTATCCAAAGCATTTAGAGCCTCCATACAACCTGCTATTAATGTATTAAAAGCAAATGTCTTCTCATAAACATCTATAGAGCGTTTAAGTGCTTCATAAACTTTTACTCTAGCTATCTTCTCATCTTTTGTTAAAGAGCTTTGATTGATGATAGGTAGAGTATTGCCTACTACTTTTGATTTACGTGAATAGAGCTTTTTAAGAAATCTAAAAGCACCCTCAACGGCACTATCATTCCACTCTAACTCTTTTTGTGGTGGGGCTGCAAATAGAGTAAAGAGTCGTGCTGTATCTGCTCCATACTTCTCGATAAGTGCATCAGGGTCAACTGTATTACCTTTTGATTTGGACATCTTAGCCCCGTCCATAAGTACCATTCCTTGGGTTAATAGATTCTCAAATGGCTCTTTTAGATTATCTATAAATCCTAAATCTCTTAATGCTTTGGTAAAAAATCGTGCATACAACAAGTGCAAAATAGCATGTTCAATTCCACCTATATATTGGTCAACACCTAACCAATAATCTACATCTTCTTTATCTATCCCACAACTATTCCATTTTTTAGGATCTGTTGCATAACGGAATTGATACCAACTAGATTGAACAAAGGTATCTAGTGTATCAGTTTCACGTTTTGCATCTGCTCCACACTGAGGACAAGCACAATTTGACCATGTTGGGTGGTTTTCTAGTGGGTTTCCCTCTCCTGTAATCTCTACATCTTCAGGTAGAGCAATTGGTAGGTTTTCTACCTTTTCAGCTACTAATCCACAACTATCACAATGAACAAACGGAATAGGTGAACCCCAATATCGTTGACGGCTTATACCCCAATTTCTTAGCTTATAATTAGTTGTACCTTCTCCTAAACCTCTCTCTTCAAAGAGTTTAATAACAGCCTCTTTTGCCTCACTATTTTTCATTCCATTTAGTCTATCAGAGTTGATAAGTTCCCCATCGCCTGTATAAGCACTCCCCTCTTCGCCTCCAGAGATTACATATTTCATTGGTAGATTATATTTGGTAGCAAACTCAAAATCTCTCTCATCATGAGTAGGAACAGACATAACAGCCCCACCACCATAAGAGACCAAAACAAAATTGGCTGTCCATACAGGAATCTCCTCTTGTGTAAGAGGATGTATAACCGTAAGACCCAAATCATACCCCTCTTTATCTGCTTTGGCTCTCTCAACTTCGGTCATATTTCCCATAGCTATAATTTTTTCTGCTATATCTGCATCAAGTAGGCTATTTTTAATAAGCTCTTTTACTATTGGGTGTTCAGGTGCTAAAGCTGTATAGGTTACACCATAAACAGTATCTGGTCTAGTTGTAAAGACATCAAAACCATTAAACTTATTCTCTAATTTCTCTTTTGAATCATTAGAAAAGCTAAAAGAGAACTCTAAGCCTTGTGATTTACCTATCCAGTTACTCTGCATCGCTAACACTTGTGATGGCCATCTACCCTCTAATAGTTTCAAATCATCAAGTAACTCATCTGCATATTTTCTAATATCTAGGTAATACCCAGGCATCTCTTTTAGCTCAACCTCATTACTACAACGCCAACAACAGCCATCTTCTACCTGTTCATTTGCCAAAACAGTATGACACTCTTCACACCAGTTAACTGTGGTGGATTCACGATAGAGAAGTTTCTCTTCAAACATCTTGATAATAAACTCTTGTTCCCATTTGGTATAGAGTTCATCACATGTAGCAAATTCACGTCTCTTGGAAAAGGAAAGTCCCAAGGCACTTAACTCTTTTCTCATATAATCAATATTTGAGTATGTCCACTCTTTTGGGTGTCGTCCATGTTTAATCGCTGCATTCTCTGCTGGCATACCAAAAGCGTCCCAACCAATTGGATGCAGAACATTATAACCCTGTTTTCGATAATAACGTGCCATCGCATCACCAATAGAGTAGTTTCGTACATGTCCCATATGTAGACGACCACTAGGAAATGGAAACATACTTAAAATATATTTTTTATCTAAACTTTTATCATCAAGAGGTTCAAATGCCCCTGTTTCGCTCCATATTGTTTGCCATTTTGACTCTATATCACTTGGATTATAACTCATATTTACTGCTCCACCATATTAAATTGGAGGAATTATAGCCAATAGAGGATTAGCGTTTAATTTAGATAGATTAAAAACATTAAACAATATATAAAAATAGAAGATTTCCTTTAAAATTAAATAAAAAATATAATTCTAAACTATTAATAGTTATCTCATACTCAAAACATTATAATCATACACAAATAAATTTTCACGGAAAAATAATGACACTACAAAAAACATCACTAATACTATCATCGCTTCTTTTAGTTACAGCTTGTAGCACAAAAGAGAAGATTAAAGCACCTGACAACAATAATACAACACTCCATCATATTGGAATAGTCCAAACGATTGATAAAAATAGTACCAAACCTCCAAAAGAGACAAATTTAGATAATGAAGAGTCTACTCCCCTAAGTGGAGATTTTGCAGGAAACTATAAATTAATAGAGTTTATTGATTATATGCATAATCAGTATGAGTTTAGCTACAAAGAGCTATATCAACTCTTTTCACAAGCTAAAGATACCAATCAGATGATTGAACCATGTAGAGTAAGAAATAATAATGGAAGTTGTGTCGTACAGCTACAAAAAGGAAAATGGGATAGATATAAAGCCATGTTTGTATATGAGAGAAACATACAAAGAGGTATTGATTTTTGGAATGAACATGAAGAGACTCTAAATAGAGCCTACCAAACTTATGGTGTTCCACCAGAGTATATTATAGGAATACTTGGAGTTGAGACAGCCTATGGGGTAAACTTTGGTAAAAAAAGAGTTATTGATGTCTTAACAACAAAAGCTATGTTAGGAGATAGAAGAGAGGATTTCTATACCGATGAGTTGGAAAAGTTTTTAATTATGACACGAAAAGCAGGACTTAACCCGTCTGAACTGATGGGTTCAAATGCTGGTGCTATGGGTTATGGTCAATTTATAGCATCATCATATCTACGATTTGCTATTGATTTTAATAATGATGGTGTGATAGATTTATGGAATCCCCAAGACGCTATAGGCTCAATTGCTAACTATTTTGCTCAAAATGGTTGGAAATCTTCTATATCTCAAGTAGCAGTAAGAGCGAGATATAGAGGAAATAGATTTAATAGATTAAAAACAGGTTATAAAACAAAATATTCTCAATATAAATTAAAGAAAAAATATCATATAACACCACGTTCAAAACTATACTATAAAGGTTCTGTATCTCTTATAAAACTTCATAGAGCTACATATGATGAACTATGGTTTGGTACACATAACTTTAGAGTTATAACCACCTATAACCATAGTGCATTCTATGCAATGGCTGTCCATGTTTTAGGACAGACTGTAAAAGAGCGTAGGTAGGATAGACACTTCACGGGTATCCTTAGATTGTACCTTGCTCATACATGGCACGTTGTTTCTCTCTCTCTTTTTGACGTTTGAGTGCTTTTGCCTCTCTATCTCTAAAATCTGCTATAGAGAATTTAAGCCACATCAAGATAGGAGAAGCTACAAAGATAGATGAGTATGTACCGACAACAACACCAACTAAAAGTGTAAATGAGAATCCAGAGATAATCTCTCCTCCTAATAGATAGAGTGTCAAGACAACAAAAAATGTTGTTAATGAAGTTAACGTGGTACGAGATAGTGTTCTTGTTACTGATTCATCTATAACATCTTCTAGTTTTGGAGATTTTATAGTACGAATCCCCTCTCTAATACGGTCAAATACAATAACAGTATCGTTTAGAGAGTATCCCAAGACAGTTAAAATAGCTGCTAAAATAGGTAGATTTACCTCTACTTGAAAAAGAGCCAACATACCCATAGCAATAGTAACATCATGAACCAATGCTATTACAGATGCTGTTGCAAAACGCCACTCAAATCTAAATGATAGATAGAGTAAAATACCTATAATAGATAGCAACATAGCCATAAGACCTTTGGTTTTTAACTCTTCTCCTACAGATGGACCAACTAAATCTATACGTCTTATCTCAAACTTACCTGTAGAGGATAGCATATTTGTTATCTCAACTTTTGCTCCACCCTTTACCGATTTTGATGCCTGTTTGGTTCGGATAACTATCTCTGAATCACTTCCAAATGCAGTAACAGTAGCTCCTGCATAGTTTTTGTGGGTAGAGATAATTTTTCTAACCTTATCTATAGGTGCTTTATCATTATATTTAATTTGGATAATTGTCCCACCTGCAAAATCTATACCATAATTTAGACCTTTTGTAGCAAGTAGTCCCAAAGAGATAATAACTAAAGTAACAGATAAGATAGCAAACTTTTTAGCATTTGCCATAAACCCAATAATGGGTTGATTATGTTTAAAGACTTCCATTATTTAGCCCCCTCTTTTTTAATTCCAAACCAATAGTTTAATCTATTTTTATCTATTTTAGGCAAAATCCACTGATAGATACCATGTGTTCCCAAAATAGCTGTTAGCATTGATGCTAAAATACCGATACTAATCGTTAGAGAGAACCCTTTGATAGGTCCTGTACCATAAGCAAAAAGAACCACTGCTGCGATAAGCGTTGTGATATTTGCATCCCAAATAGCTGTAAAGGCATTATTGTACCCCTGCTCTATCGCTTTGGTAATAGAAGCTCCAGAGTGTAAAAGCTCTCTAATACGCTCGGTAATAATAACATTGGCATCAACAGCCATACCAACAGTAAGTACGATACCTGCCATACCTGGCAAGGTTAGAGTAGCTTGAAAGAGTGACATAATCGCTAAAATCAAAAATAGGTTTGCAACCAATGCCATATTGGCAACAACTCCTGCCATACCATAATAGACGACCATAAAGATAACAACCGATAAGAACCCAACAATCAAAGCAATAAGACTTGCTTTGATATTATCAGCCCCAAGGCTAGGTCCAATACTTCGTTGACTCTCTACTTGAACAGGTGCTAGTAATGCTCCTGAACGTAATGCAATAGCAATATCATGAGCCTCTTGAGGTGTAAATGCACCTGTAATCTGGACTTGACCTCCACCAATTCTCTGAACAATATTTGGTGCTGTATAGACCTTGCCATCAAGAACAACAGCCATTCTCTTACCTACTGATTTCTCTGTAAAATCTGCAAATATCTTAGCTCCTTGTCCATTTAAAGAGAAGTTAATAAGTGGTCGTGTACTTTTCTTTTGGTATCCTACTTTGGCATCAGTCAACATTGAACCATCTAAAATAGGAATAGAGTATAGAAGATATTTACGTCCATTATCTGCAACATCATCTAATATAATGTCTCCAAACTGTTTTGCCTCTGCTTGGGTCATATTATAGACACGATTGGCTCTATCTTCATCAACTGCCATCATCTGTAGATGTGCTGCTTTTGCAATAAGAGCTTTAATTCTATCTTCATCTGCTTGGTTTTTAATACCAGGGACTTCTACTAAAATTCTATCTGAACCCTGTTTTGCAACTGTTGGTTCTGCTAGACCAAACATATTTAGACGGTTTCTAATCGTATCCACAGCCTGTTTTATTGCATTGTGCTTAGTTTCAGTCTCTAACTCTTTGGAGAGTGACATCTCATAAACTAAACCATTATTTTTGATAGTTATCTCTTTAAAATCATCTGCTAACATAGCATCAACTTTTGGTTTATCTGTTGCATCAAGTAGTTCAAATCGTACTACTCCACTATCTATCTTCAAATCATCAACAACAATATCCTCTTTTTCAAGATTATATTTTATTGAAGTTCCAATAGATTTTATTTTGGATTCTAAGGCTACTTCTGTCTTGACAGAGAGTAACATATGCAATCCACCTTGTAGGTCAAGCCCCAAAGTAATCTTTTTGCCCTCTTCGCTCTGCGTTAGTGATGGTATTGAAAATACAATACCAAATAGAAATGCAAAACCAAAGAGAACAACTCTATAATTTAGTTTTCCCATGCTATTATGCGTCTACCTTTCTATTTACAAAAGCTTTGTCTAATTTAACGATTGATGTATCGTTCAGTTTAATTTTGATAAAATCCTCTTCAACTTTTACTATCTCTGCATAGAGACCACCAGTTGTCAAGACTTTATCGCCTTTTTTAAGTGATTCTAACATTTGAGCATGCTCTTTTTGCTGTTTCTGTTGAGGTCTGATAATTAAAAAGTAGAAAATACCGAATAAAAAAATAAGTGGTAGAAATTGTCCTGCTGCTTCCATAAGGAATCCTTTGCGTATAAAAATAAGACGATATTTTACCACTAACATTATAATAGTGGGCTTTTTAATAGCTTTTTTAAGTTCTGCTTCAATCTATCTAAATTGGATAGGAGTCAATAACCAATTTGTAAATACCATTTTAGGACTACTAACCCTATACCTATGGCTTATATCTGATAAAAGAGTATGGGTTTGGAGTGGATTTTTTATAGGAATTTTATGGTTTTGGTGGATGGGAGTTAGCTTTATACACTATGAAATGGCTTGGGCAATACCATTAGTTATAATAGGAGTTGCTTCTATCTATGCCTCTCTATTTTATCTAACTATCTCTATCGTCTATCTAATGGAGAAGTACCTAAAGGTTCATAACCTTATAGGAAAAGCTATACTTCTTCTACTATTCTCTTATCTGCACCCTCTTGGTTTTGATTGGTTTAAGCCTGAACTTATCTTTACCAATAGCTATCTAGGTATAGAGAAGTGGCAATTTGCACTCATAATATTCTCTTTTACCTTGACTATCTATAATAGAAAATTACTATTCTTGCTTCCTATATTAGGAGCATATCCATATAGCTTACATATACAAAAACCACAAATAAATCATAATATCAAATTAGTAACTACCTATACACCTGTAGAGGAGAAGTGGTTACCAGAGTTAAAACAGAGAGATATTAATAATATATTTATAAATATTCAACAAGCTATCCAAGAGAAAAAAGAGATTGTTGTCTTTCCAGAATCGGTATTTGCACTATATCTCAATAAAAATAGAAATCTTATATCAGCTCTAAATAACTACTCTAACTATATTACAATTGTAGTAGGAGGGTTATTTTATAATAGAGAGCTTCCCAAAAACTCTACATATATATTTAAAGATGGAGAGTATATCGTAGCAGATAAAGTAGTTCTTGTTCCATTTGGAGAGGAGAATCCTCTACCTAAATGGATGGGAAAATGGGTAAACAAGATATTTTTTGATGGGGCATTAGATTATGTAGCATCTAAAAATTTTACTGATTATAGTATCAATGGAGTAACATATAGAAATGCTATATGTTTTGAAGCAACATCTGAAAAACTCTATAAAGGGAACCCTAAAAATATGATTGTATTATCAAATAATGGTTGGCTTATACCATCTATTGAACCGACACTTCAAAAAATTCTTTTGCAATATTATAGTAAAAAATATGGAACAACAATCTATCATGCTGTCAATATGTCAAACTCATATATTATATATAATGGAGAGGTTATCTATGATTAGTAGATATAAAAAGCTATATCTAGCACCACTATCTGCCTATCAATATATATCAAGACTACTACCTGCCTCATGCAGATACTATCCAACATGCTCTGAATATGCTAAATGGCAATTTGAAGTCAATAGAGCTGATAAAGCATTTATACAAAGTGGTCTTAGGATATTAAGATGCAATCAACTCTTTGCAGGAGGTATTGATTA
>JALSOO010000160.1 GCA_026986355.1 Campylobacteraceae bacterium
TGAAATTAAAAAGTTCAATTGTAGCAATTATTGCACTAAGTAGCATGAGTTTTGCTGGGGGTATGATTATGGAACCAGCATATGAAAATGAGGTTGTAGATATTCCTGTAGAGCCTGTTGTAGAGCCTGTTGTAGAGCCAGTTCCAGTTCCAACTCCAGCTCCAGTTGTAAAACAAGAGCCTGTTAAAGTTGTTGAAGTAAAAAAAGAGCCTGTTAAAGTTGAGCCAAAAGCTGTGGCTAAGCCATCAGGTCTATACGTAGCTGGTGGTCTTACAGATGTTGCTGTAATGCCTAATGGAACACTAAATTTATTAAGTAATAAAAAAGGTCAAGATAGACAAATTGGATTTACAGGTAGAGTTGGTTATGACTTTATGAATTATCTAGGTGCTGAACTTAGAGGTACTTATGGTATTGCTAAAGATAAAGGAAATAAATTTAAACAGATTGGTGCTTACCTTAAACCAAATTATGATGTAACTGATGAAATTAATATTTATGGTCTACTTGGTGCATCAAAAACAAATGTTGGTGTAGGTTCACAAACAGGATTATCATTTGGTGCTGGTCTTGATTATGGTATCAATGATAAAGTTTCTGTATTTACAGATGTTGTAGAGTACCTAGAAAAATCACATAGTGCTTCTCAATGGGGTCTGACTCTTGGTGCTGCTTATAAATTCTAAAATCTATAGTTTATATAACAACCTTTTTTAGGGTTGTTATAGTTTAAATATCTATTATTTCAGTTAAAATATCTCTAAAAATTTTATGTATATTAAGTTTTTATACATATTTTAAAAATTTTTTGGGAGATACAATTTATGCGACTCGTACTTTTTCTTAGCCTTATATTATCAATGCTATACTCTACAGGAGTAGATACTCAACTTAACTCAACTCTTAAAAATGATCCCTACCTATTAGCTCCAAACAGTAAAGAGCAAAATAGGATACGTTCTCTTTATAAGATGAATAGTAATCAAGCTTTATGGATTGGACATGCACACAATTTAAATGCCTTAAAAGAGGCTCTACAAGATATAAAATATAACTATAAATATAAAGATTTTTATCAAAGTGAAATAGAGAAATATACTCATCTATTACATAATAATATGAATCTAAATGAAAACAGTCAAGAGTTAGCTAAACTTGATATATTTTTAACTCGTGCATATTTAGCTCTCACTGATTTTATAGTAAAAAGTGATATTGACTGGGATATGGTTCAACAAAAATTAGTTGATTTAAAAGAGGAAAAAGATATTACAGCAAGTTGGGAGATGGTACGCAAAAAGTCCCCCTCTATATCAAAACTATTTCTTGCTCTTAAAAAAGAGGATATAAAAGGTTTTTTAAACTCTCTAATCCCTCTACCCAAGTTACATAAAGATTTGATAGAAGCACTTGAATTTTATCAAAATATGGGGTCTCATGATAGAATAAAATATGGTAAAGATTTACGATTAGGAGACCAATATCCTTATATAATGGATGTAAAAAAGCGTCTTATTCAAACAGGAGATTTGTATAATAGAGACAATACTAATGATATATTTGATGAAGAGCTAAAACAGGCACTCTACAGCTATAAAGAGCGTTTTAAACTACCACAAAATGGTTTGATTGATAAAATTACTGTCTATTATATGAATAAACCTACTCATCTACAAGTTCAGAGCATTATTACAAATCTTGATAAATTAAGAGTCTTTCCAAACAAATTTCCAAAAGAGTATATTCGTATAAATCTAGCTGACTTCTCTACCGATTATATGCAGTATGGTAAATCTATCTTGCATCTGAGTACCGTAGTAGGAAGAGATGTAAGACCTACTCCAATTTTTGCTAGTTATATGAAATATCTTGTACTAAACCCTACATGGAACATTCCAGAGAATTTGGTACGAAGAGATTTGACAATTGCTCTATCAGAAGATCCTGACTATCTTATAGAACATCATATACATGTATTTAAAGGGTGGAATAGTAAAAAAGATATTACAAAGAGTTTTACACCAGATATGTTACTACCTTATCAAGACTTAGAAAACAAAGCTCATGTACCATACCGTTTTGTTCAATACCCAGGTGATGATAATGCTCTAGGACGTATTAAATTTATGTTTCCAAATAAATACTCTGTCTATTTACATGATACAGATAATAAATCTCTATTTGAACGTAGATACCTTGTGTACAGTTCAGGGTGCATGCGTTTAGAAAAACCATTTAGACTTCTTGATGTTTTAGAATCATTTAATTATATAAGTAAAAAGGGTATATCAATTATTAATAAATATAGAGATACTTTAGAGACTAAACAGATTAATTTTACAAAAAAATTACCTATACAGACAACCTATTTTACTGTATTTAAAAAAGATGGGTTAACATACTTTAGAAAAGATATTTATGGTTATGACGCAATCATAGAAGCATCACAAAAAGAGGATAATAAAGTTAGTAATAGTGATAATAATCTCTATTAATACTATTATCTCCCCTTAATAAAAAGGGGAATATTTTTTTGTATAAAATAGTTATTAACTATCAAGTCCAATAATTTTAGAAAAGAGTTTATCTTCAATCATTCCCATTTTAACAGCAGGAAGAAGGTTATTTTGTTGGTAATACTCAATCACTTGTTGAGGGTCTTGTCCACTCATCATCGCTTCGTAGTAGATAGTTTGAGAAACCTCTTGGTCATTTACATCTATTCCTTCTTTTCTTGCTAAAAAGTCTACTAGGAATGTAGCTTTTACAGAACGGATAGACTCTTCTCTTACAGAATCTCTAAGCTCATCAATTTTAGCATCGTTATCTTTATACTCTGCTAACTCCTCTTCGCTCATATCTTGTGCTTTTCTATTGATTTGTGAATCAATCTCTTGGTCAACTATATTTTGTGGTAAATCAAAATCATATTCAGCAACCAATGCTTCTATAAGTTCAGGTTTAAGGGTTTCATTATAAAGTTTAGAGAGTTTTTCAGATTTAATTTGTAAAAGAACTTTTTCTCTTACAGTATCTGCTGTGGCACTATCATCACCTGGGATTAATCGTTTGACCATCTCTTCATCAAGTTGGGCTGATGATTTTGTTTTGATTTCATTAATGGTTACAGTAAACACTGCCTCTTTACCTGCAAGGTCTGTTGATTGGTAATCTTCTGGGAATGTTACTGTCAAATCTTTGGTTTCACCTTTTTTCAATCCTACCATCTGCTCTTCAAAACCAGGTATAAATTGACTTGAACCTATAACAAGCTCAAAGTTTTCTGCTTTTCCCCCATCAAACTCTACTCCATCAATTTTACCAACAAAATCAAAGGTAGCTTGGTCATCATTTTCGAGTCCTCTATCCTCTTTTACTTTTTTAAAAGGTGCATTGTTATCAAGAAGTATTTGAAGTCTCTCTTCTACTTCGCTATCTTCTACTGTTGGCTCTTCGTAGCTTGGTGCTAATTTATCATACCCTTCTGCCTCGATAGTTGGACGCAATGAGATAGTAAGTTCAATCTCTATACCATCATCAACTTTATCATATTTTTTAAATATTGGGTCGCCAATAATATCTGATTGATTAATATTTAACTCTTTTTTTGCCGACTCCATAATATCTTGTATTGCTTGATTTTCAGCATCTTGTGCTAACTGTTTAGAATACATTTTTTTTACGATTGCTACAGGAACTTTACCTTTTCTAAATCCATCTATATTAGCAGTTTTTGCAAGTTTTTTTGCTGCTGTTGTGATATTCTTTTCAATGTCTGTAGACTCAATTTTTGCTACTACCGATATGTTTGCTGTATCGGTCTTTGTCGCTGTAATATTCATTACAATCCTTTTTTACCAAAATAATTTGGGAATTCTAGCAGAAATAGACTAAAACCCTTTAGTTTTTCCTTAAATCCTTTAAACCATAAATACTATTGGCATTATAATAGGATAACATCTTTTTGTTCGTATAATATATTTACGAATAATAGAGCGTAACTCTTCTTGAATAATTTTAGGAGTAGATAGCTGTTTCTCCTCGGCATTTACCAAGAAGGTATCAATCATATTTTGAATCTCATGTGCAAAACGTTTATCCTCTTTGTCTGGAACTAAACCATGTGTATTTACAATAGCTTTGCCTATCATTTTTTTTGTAGATTTATTGATTTGTAAGGCTATATTTACCACACCATCTATAGAGAGTTTTTGTCTATCTTCAATTACATCTGATTGAATCTCTTGATTGTTTTGATTGTCAATATAACTTTTTCCTGTTTTTACTGTTTTTACTTTTTTGATATATTTAGTGGTAATCTCGATTTGGTCTCCATCACTCATCAATAGGATATTTCGACTATCTACACCACACGCTATAGCTGTTTTGGAGTGCTTATGAATATGGTTGTACTCTCCATGAACAGGTAAAAAGAACTTTGGTTGAACCAAACGCAAGATAAGTTTCTGCTCCTCTTGACTTGCATGACCCGATACATGAATATTATCAAAATCTTTATAACGGACAGTTACTCCTGCCTTGACAAGTTTATTCATCAATGCCGAAACAGAACCTTCATTACCTGGAATAGCATGAGCTGATATAATAATGGTATCACTTGGTTTCAATTTGATATGTCGATGTTCATTTGTTGCCATTCGAGATAGTGCTGCCATCGCTTCACCTTGAGAACCTGTTGTAACTACCAAGATTTGATTTTCAGGGTATTTAGGAACTTCATGTGCATCAATAAAGTGTTTATCTGGAATATCTACATATCCTAAACGTCTAGTAGTCTCAATGTTTCGCTCCATAGAACGACCAATAACACAAATTTTTCGACCTGCTGCAACACCTCTCTCCATTGCTTGATAGATACGGTGGGTATTTGACGAGAATGTAGACATAATAACACGACCTTTAGCCAAATCAAAGAGTGTATCAAATGTTTTTCCTACCACTGCTTCAGATTTTGTAAATCCAGGGTTGTGAGAGTTGGTACTATCTGAAAATAGACAGAGTACCCCTTTTGCTCCATAGTGTGCAAAACGTTGTAAATCCATAGTTTGATTATCTATAGGAGTATGGTCAACTTTAAAATCAGCTGTATGGATAAATGTACCTGCTTTGGACTCAATAGCCAATGAACATGCATCAATAATAGAGTGTGTATTGTGCATCCACTCTATTTTGAATCCACCAATCTCATACTGTTTTCTCTTGGTTATATAATTGAAAAGTTTTACATCTTCCATTAGTCCATGCTCTTGGAATTTATTTTCTATCATAGCCAAGGCTAATGGTGTTCCATAGATTGGAAATTTTAACTCTTTAAATAGGTAAGGAACAGCACCAATATGGTCTTCATGTGCATGAGTAATAATTACAGCTTTGATTTTGCTCTTGATTGCATGTAGATAAGAGAAATCAGGAACTAAAATATCTACACCATGCATTGTCTCATTAGGAAAGGACATACCCACATCAATAATAAAAGCAGAATCTTCATCTTCCATTACTGCAATATTCCCACCAATCTCTCCTAAACCACCAAGAGGCGTAAATCGAACTTTATATTTGTTCTCTATCTCAATCTGTTTCCATGGATTCATTCGTAAATCATTAACAGCTTCATTTTCAAGTAATGAGGCTTTCATCGCTTCACTCATTGGGCCTGGGATAAATCTTTTTGGTCGTCTTCCACCACTTTTATTACTCTTTTTTTTATTTTGATTTGGGTTTGGTTTGGGATTTGTACTCTTTTTATAAGGTTTTTTATGTTGATTTGGATTTGGCTTTTTATGCTGTGGTACTTTTTTTACCTGTTTGGTATTACCATTAGCCTCTTTATCTGGCACAATAACATTTCCATCAACCTCTTTGTCTACTTTATGAGCATTTCTATTAATAAGTGGTTTTGTAGCTGTTTTGGGTCGTCTATGAGGATTTCCTGCACGTCTTGGACGATCTGGTCTATCTCTTCTTGGTTTAGCTGTTTGCTCTTTTGCTTGATTGTTGTTTTGCTCTTTCATCTATATTATCCTTGTTTAATTCATTGTATAAGTGATGATACATAGATGTCTCAGCTTCATGAGGTCGAATAGTTAGACTTACTTCTAATTCTTGAAGTAGTGCTTCAATCTTATCTCTGTTATAGTGAGTTGCCAAATTTTTAGATAGCTTTTTTCGTGGCTGTTTAAATGCAACCTTTAGAAACTCTTCAAAATCGCTATTGTCTTCACTACGTTTTTTGCGTATTAAAAGAATTGATGAGGTTACTTTTGGAGGAGGCACAAAATTCTCTGCACCTACATCAAAAAGGAGTTCTCCATAACCTACGGTTTGAGTCAAAACAGACAGCCCTGAAAATGCTTTTTCTCCAGAGTTGGCTGAAAACTTTTGGGCTACCTCTTTTTGAACCATTACCAAAATAGATTGGCAATTTTCATCTTTTAATGCTTTCAAAATAATATTGGTGGCTATATAGTAGGGTAGATTTGCAACCAAATGATAAGGCTCATTTAGTAGCAGATTATCTTCCCATTGTTTTAGCACATCTCCACAATTTATCTCTAGTGTTTCATCGTCTATAGAGTCACAAAAGAGTCTCTGGAGATGCTCACATAATCTTTTATCAACCTCAAATGCTGTGACATTTCTAGTTAATACTAACTCTTTGGTTAAATCACCTAAGCCAGGCCCAATCTCTGCAACTCTTAAGTCGTCATTGGGAATCGATTGGATGATTTGTTTGATAATCGCATCATTTTTTAAAAAGTTTTGACCATATCGTTTATTGGCAAACTCTGATAAATTTTTAATTGTGTTCATTTTACTCAATTCTTACTTAAGATTTAATTTTGGCTATAATTCTACCATAAAAAAACTAGGATTAATATGGAATATTTTGCAAAACGAATTATCCCTTGTTTAGATGTCAACAATGGTCGAGTGGTAAAAGGGGTTAATTTTGTAGGCTTAAGAGATGCAGGAGACCCTGTAGAAGTGGCAAAGCGTTATAATATAGAGGGTGCTGATGAGATTACATTTTTGGATATTGGAGCAACACATGAGGGTAGAGACACCATTGTTGATGTTGTCAAAGAGGTTGCAAAAGAGGTTTTTATCCCTTTAACGGTTGGTGGGGGGATTAGAGAGCTTAATGATATATATAAACTTTTAAATGTTGGCTGTGATAAAGTAAGTATCAACTCATCAGCTATTAAAAGACCAGAATTTATAGATGAGGGTGCAAAGCGTTTTGGTTCTCAATGTATTGTAGTTGCTATTGATGCCAAAAAGGTAGCAGATAATGAGTGGCATATATTTACTCATGGTGGACGAAACGATACAGGTATAGATGCCATAGAGTGGGCAAAAGAGGCATACAACAGAGGAGCAGGAGAGTTACTTATAACCTCTATGGATAGTGATGGGACAAAAGCAGGTTTTGCCAATGATTTAAACTCACATATTGCAGAGGTTGTAAATATCCCAATTATAGCTTCAGGAGGAGCAGGAACAATGGAGCATATAAAAGAGGCATTTACCAAAGGTAATGCAGATGCTGCCTTAGCAGCCTCTATTTTCCACTTTAGAGAGATAGATATTATGGATTTAAAAGAGTATCTACGTGACAATAGTATACCCGTGAGGATATAAGATGTTTATATGTGCAGGAGAGAGTGAAACATTTGATTTTGCTAAACCGATGGGAATAGGAATGATTGAGATGAGTATTAATCTTACAAAACTTTGTATGAGTAAAAATCCACCTGCTTTTATCTTTTTTGTAGGGACTGCAGGAAGTTATGGAGAACATAAAATATTTGATATTGTAGAGTCAAAAACAGCATCAAATATAGAGAGTAGTTTTTTTCATAAAAAATCATACACACCAATTAATAATGTTATTTCAGCTTCAAAATTATATACACGTGAAACTGTAATTAACTCATCAAATTATATTACAACTAGTGAGGAGTTTAACCATTATTATTTATCAAAAAATATTAAGCTAGAGAATATGGAGTTTTTTTCTGTTATTAGTGTAGCACAACATTTCAGTATACCTGTAGCAGGTGCATTTATTGTAACCAACTATTGCAATGCAAATGCACATAAAGATTTTATAAAAAACCATAAAAAAGCGATGGAACTCTTAACCAAGTACATTAAAGAGTGAAATATTAATTTTTTTTAAATAAAAATATTATATTTATTTTATATTGCAATAGAGTATATATTGAAATATATAAAAATTTAAAATATTAATTTTTATTTTAAAAATTAGCATATAATAGAAGGAAAATCATGAAAATAGAAGAGAAAAAATCGATACAAGACTATACAAGAGAGGAGTTATCTCAACTTATCAAACCTGCTTTTAGAGCGAAACAAGTCTACTCTTGGTTGTATCATAAATATGTAACATCATTTGATGAGATGAAAAACTTACCACAATTGCTAAAAGATGAGTTGTCCAAGACCTACAGAATATCACCTCTCAAAATTGTAAGAAAAGAGAAGAGTAGAGATGGAAGTATAAAATACCTTTTTCAACGTGATGATGGCAACACAGTTGAATCGGTTCTACTCTTAATGAAGAAAAAACAGTTTAATGAAGATGGTAGTATAAAACATCAAGAGAAATATACAGTCTGTATCTCATGTCAAGTAGGGTGTAAAGTGGGTTGTTCATTCTGTTTGACTGCCAAGAGTGGGTTTATAGCAAACTTAACAGCAGGAGAGATTGTAGAGCAGATTCGTATGATTAAAAAAGATAACGATATTGATGCAAACAGAAGATTAAACATTGTCTACATGGGTATGGGTGAACCTTTGGATAACTTGAGAGCTGTGGCTCAATCATCACGAATATTTGCCGACCCAGATGGTATGGCAATCGCTCCTCATAGACAGACAATCTCCACATCAGGGCTTAGCTCAAAAATCGTAAAACTTGGAAAACTAGGTTTGGGTGTCAATCTAGCAATCTCACTACATGCTGTTGATGATGAGCTACGAGAGAAGCTAATGCCTATTAACAAAGCCTATAATATTCAATCTATTATTGATGCTGTTAAACAGTTTCCTATAAATGACCGAAAACGTGTTATGTTTGAGTATCTTGTGATAAAAGATGTGAATGATGATATGGCATCAGCTAAAAAGTTATTGTCTCTTTTAAATGGAATCAAATCAAAAGTAAATCTTATCTACTTTAACCCTTATGGTGGAACAGAGTATAAACGACCCGAAGAGAAAGATATGAAACAGTTTCAAGAGTATTTAACCAAACATGGACTACACTGTACCATACGTGAATCTAAGGGGCTTGATATATCAGCTGCTTGTGGGCAACTTAGAGATAACGAATTAGAAGAAAATGGAGTATAAATATGGGAACACTTGATTGGGTAATGTTTGGATTTATTGTTGTTGTGGTTATTGTTTCAGCTATTGGAGTATATAAGGCTCTTAAGGATTAAGCTTAATAAGTG
>JALSOO010000161.1 GCA_026986355.1 Campylobacteraceae bacterium
AAGATAGTTTTGCAATACCAAATCAATGTGGTAATGATATTGACTTTAGACCTATGGGTTTAGGCTATAATGATGGAATATTATATGTAGGAGTTACTTGCACAGCAGAGTCCACTGTAGATTCTAACAATGCAGATGATTCAACAAATGGACCAAGAAAAGGGGACAAGAGTAAATTAAAAGCATATGTCTATAGCTTTGATACAAAACAGAATAGTTTTAATTCAACTCCTGTATTAAATATACCTTTGACATATGATAGGGGTTGTGTATATGATGGTGATATTAGCAATACAGATCCATCAACTTGTAAATATACAGATAAAGATGGAAAGAAACAACCATATAGAGCAAATTGGAATCCGTGGCAGATGGATTATGACATTGTATTTAATGCAAAAAAACCTGGTGATATAGGTAACCAAGATAAGTGGATAGAGTATATGCAACCAATGTTATCAGATATAGAGTTTGATAGTAGTGGAAATATGATTTTGGGAATAAGAGATATAAATGGTGATAGAGGTGGATATCAAAATGTATCTCCTAATCCTAATGATAGTTCATTGCATAATGTTAACTCCGAAGGAGATATATTAAAAGCTTGTTTAGACTCTAATAGTAATTGGTTACTTGAGAGTAATGGTGGTTGTGGAGAAACAACTACAGATGGTGCTAACAATAAAGAGGGTCTAGGTGGAGGAGAGTATTTTTGGTATGATAATGGACCAGGAGGTAATGGAGGTGCAATAAGCGACAAGTATGGGCATTCAGATACTACTTCAGGTTCAATTTTGGTAGTTTCAGGTCATAATGAAGTTATCTCTACTGCAATAGATACTACAAGACTTGTAGATAATGGAATTTTATGGTTTAACAATAATGATGGTAAAATAGCTAAAGATAGCAGTGGTGATGTTAAGAGATTAGAAGTATCAGGCAATGATGACAAATATTATGGAAAGGGTGGTGGATTAGGGGATATAGAAGCTCTTAGTTATGCTGCACCTATAGAGATTGGTAACTATGTTTGGTATGATAAGAATAATAATGGTATCCAAGATCCAAATGAGAGTGGTATAGATGGAGTAGTTGTAAAACTATATAAAGGAAGTTGCACAAATGGAGTAGAAGTTGGTAGTGCAACTACATCTAATGGTGGTTATTACTATTTTGGTGGTAAAAATAATGTTAATATGAAAAAAGAGCCTTTAAAAGAGTATAGCAATTATCAGCTCTGTATCGATTTAAATAGTAGTGCATTAAATAGTAAAGTTCCAACGAAACAAAATATCAATGGAAATAATGAAGATCAAAGAGACAGTGACGGTGATAATGGAGCAATAAATAGTGGATACTCTACTATTACATATAAAACAGAAGGTGCTGGTCAAAATAATCACTCTTTAGATTTTGGATTTAAAGAAAAAAGTAGTGCTACAGCATCTATAGAAGGTCAAGTGTGGTTTGATGAGAATGTAGATGGGTTGCAAAATGGAAGTGAACAATTTATAGAGAAGATAAGGGTAGAACTTTACAAGAGTGGAGTTTTACAAGGAAGTTACATAGAAACAGATAAAAATGGTAGATATAAGTTTGATAATCTTGAAGCTGGAGATTATGAAGTAAAAGTTCTTATGCCAAAAAACTATGGATATGTAACACTAAAAGATCAAGGAAATGACGATACAAAAGATAGTGATTTTAATTTAGACAGTAATAAAACAGATGTAATTAAATTACAAGATAATCAACATATAAAAAATATAGATGCAGGTTTGGTATGTAAAGCTTGTATGAGTGTTGATATTGAAAAATCAACAAATGGAGATGACGCAGATGTTGCCCCTGGACCAAATATCAATTCAGGAAGTAAAGTTACTTGGAGTTATGTAGTTAAGAATACAGGTAAGGCAAAATTATCAGATATTAAAGTAGTAGATGATAAAGAGGGAGCGATTAGTTGTCCTAAAACTATACTAGATGTTAATGAGAGTATGACTTGTAATAAAGAGGGTATAGCAAAAGTTGGAGATTATGAAAATAATGCAACTGTAGAAGCACAGCCACCAGTAGGACATAAGGTGGTAGATAGTGATTTGTCTCACTATAAAGGGATTAAGTCATCTACATACTGCCTAGGAGACAAAGTATGGGAAGATGCAAATAAGAATGGTATTCAAGATGCTAATGAGAGTGGAGTAAAAGGTGTAACTGTTAAGTTGAGTGGAGATGCAAATGCAACTACTACAAC
>JALSOO010000162.1 GCA_026986355.1 Campylobacteraceae bacterium
ACTTTTTTCCTATAATTTCTCTATTTTTATCAATTAAAACACCTTTTATAAATTTTAATTCCATTTTACCTTCATTAATCATTATATATTCATCATTGCTAAGCCCTCTTCTATTATATAAACTATCCGTTCGTATCTTAATCCACTCATTTTGTAACTCCTTCGCAGATGATTTATAAGGTATACACATGAATGGATTCATCATATATTGTTTATCTTCCAACTCTATCAAAAAGTCATATTGCACCAGTCTCGTAATAAACTTACTCAAAGTAGCTCTTGTTGTCCCCATCTTTTTAGACATATTTGTTTTGTTAATAACAACTCTGCTTAATGATGCCTTGAATAAATCTCGTATTTTCAATAAAATTTTAATCTCATTTGGGGACTTCATATTAAGTAATACATAGTCAAAATCGGTATAAACCATTCTCCATCCTCCTTTGCATGACTCCATGATACTCTTTTTTTGGATAAACTCTTCATCTTTTATCTCTCCTGTTTTATTGTTTAATACACTTTTGGTTATAATAATTTCTGTTTTTATGTGACGCATAAAAATATTCCTTTTTGGGATTTAGCGTGTTTTGAGAGAACACGCTACTATATTTTATAACAACACATGTTAAAAGTTGATTAAACGCCTTAATTATGGGCTTATAAAGATTTTAAGTTCATCTCTTCTCTTAATATACAAAAAGGGGTCAAACGTTGAATATCTACCTATCCATCTCTTCCTCTAAAAGTTTAACATCAATTATTTCTTATATGTTTTCATAATCTTCATATTCCATAAATACTTTTGAATGGTTTATCCCTATGTTAAATAACCTACTAGGTCTATTCTTTTTTTTAAAGGTATTATAGCAGGAATTTGGTATATTTTCAACGTCTGACCCCTAAAAGTAAAACTTTAAAGAGTCGATAATAAGATATAATATCCTTTAATATTAAATTAAAGGATTATTATGAAAACAATTATTGTTCTTACTATACTCTTTGCTATAGGGATTATAATTTTAATCTATAAAAGAGAAGATGATATTAAAAAGATGCTATTCTCTTTTTTTATTCTTTTATCCATTATAGGTTTAGCAATAGTTGGTAATGTTATGCGTTCAATTATGCCTCTATTTTTAGCACATATTATAGCACTTATTCTCTCTTATGGTGGACTTATCTATTATGTTTTTAGAGAGCAAACTCAGTGGATACTTTGGATACTCCCTTTAGCTACTATATTTTTATATATTATAATAGCTTGGATAGGAAATAGACATATTATTTGGTTTTTCTAGCTATTTAATGCAAAACCAACTCCAAAAAACTCTCTGGGTTAAGTGATGCTCCACCTACTAATACACCATTTACATTCTCGATAGCAGATATTTGAGCTATATTTGCACCCTTTACACTTCCTCCATAGAGTAGAGGTCTATCTACAACTTTTTTGAGTTCATTATGTGTTTGGGTAATCTCCTCTACCGATGCTGTTCTTCCTGTTCCTATTGCCCAAATAGGTTCATAGGCTACCATAAAGTTCTCATAGGTTGTATCAATACCATCAAATTGAGATATTAGATGCTCCATAACAGACTCTATCCCCTGTTCTCGTATCTCCAAAGACTCCCCTATACAGTAGATAATCTTAAAGCCTTGCTCTTTGAAAAATGCAAACTTTTTAGCTATCTGCTCTTGGGACTCTCCTAAAATATCTCTTCGTTCGCTATGACCAATTAAGATAGTATTTATATTAAACTCTGCTAACTGCTCTAATCCGACTTCGCCTGTAAATGCACCCTTTTCTACTGGATAAGCATTTTGTACACCTACTGTAAAGTCTGAACTACTATACTCATCTAAAGCAGTTAATGGAGGGAATATATAGATTTTATCATTTGGATTTAATTCTAAAAGTAGTTTAGCTTGAAGTTTTCCTAAATACTCTCGTGTTGATTGTCGTGTGTGATTTGTTTTGAAATTTGCTGCGTATATCAATTTTTACCTTTTTTATTTATAATGGGGATATAACCCCATATATCTTTATGATTTTAGAGCTTCAATCCCTGGTAGGGTTTTCCCCTCCATGAGATTGAGACTTGCCCCACCACCTGTACTGACAAATGTCATCTCTTCTACATCTCCTGCTCTTAAAGCAACATCTGCTGTATCTCCACCACCCACAATAGTTGTGGCATTAGCATCTGCAATATTATGAGACATCTTTAAGCTACCTTTTGCATATTTATCCATCTCATAGACACCCATTGGACCATTCCATATAATCGTCTGTGCATCATTTAATACCGTTCTAAAGAGTCGTGAAGAGGCTGGACCTATATCTAACCCCATCCAATTCTCTGGAATCTCTTGGCTAGTTACATATTTGCTAGGAACAGTATCTGAAAATTCAGGAGCAACAATAACATCAACAGGTAGATAGAACTTGACCCCCTTTTTTCTAGCTTTTATCATAACTGTTCTTGCTTCATCAAGCAGATGGTCTTCTACCAATGAGTTACCTATCTCATACCCTTGTGCTTTTAGAAATGTAAATGCCATTCCTCCACCAATAATTACTTTGTCTACTTTATCAAGTAGTTGTCTAAGTGCTTCTAGTTTACCTGAAACTTTTGAACCACCAACAACAGCTACAAATGGACGAATAGGGTTCTCTAATGTCTTTTGAAAGAAGTTTACCTCTTTACTTAAAAGAAACCCTGCCCCTCTATGCTCTCTATCAAAGAGTCTAGCCATCGCATCAATAGAAGCGTGAGAACGGTGACATGCACCAAAAGCATCATTGATATAAATATCTACCATAGAGGCTAATTTCTTGGCAAACTCAATATCATTTTTTGTCTCTCCTGCTTCATATCTTAGGTTTTCAAGTAGAAGAATCTCTCCTGCTTTTAATGATTTGGCTTTGGATAGAGTCTCTTCTCCAACTACATCTGATGCCATAGTTATCTCATCTGCCATCTTTAGAAGTTTTCTTAATCGTATCTTTACATCTCGTAGAGAGTATCTATCTTCATAAACATTTGGCGTTGGTCGCTCATAGTGAGAACCCAATACAACTTTGCAATCACGCTCTAAACAGTAGCGAATAGTTGGTAATGCACCTCTAATTCGTCTATCATCAGTTATATTTCCATCTTCATCTTTTGGAACATTAAAATCACACCTAATAAATACCGTTTTACCTGTTATATCTAAATCTTTAATTGTTTTCAACTTATGCTCCTTTACTCACATGAACAGCCATATCTACCAAACGACACGAATAACCCCACTCATTATCATACCATGAGAGGACTTTGACCATATTGCCATCAATTACTTGTATCGTATCCATTGCTACAACGGTACTTTGCTCTTCTCCTACAAAATCTTGTGATACTCTATACTCTTCATCAACACCCAAAATACCCTTATGAGAACCTTCACTAGCTTTTTTGAATGCCTCTTGAACCTCTGCTACGGTTACATCTTTGGCTAAATTGACTGTTAAATCAACCATAGATACATCAGGAGTAGGTACACGAATTGCTTGACCATTTAGTTTGCCTTGTAGTTGTGGTAGTACTTTTGAGATTGCTTTGGCTGCACCTGTGGTTGTTGGTACTAAATTTGTTGCTCCACTTCTACCCTTTCTTGGGTCTTTTTTATGTTTTCCATCAAGAATTGGTTGTGAACCTGTATAGCTATGAATAGTAGTCATAAGTCCAGACTCAATCCCAAAAGTATCATCAAGAACTTTGGCTACTGGTGCTAAACCATTGGTTGTACAACTTGCATTAGAGACAATCGCCTCTCCTGCATAATCATTCTCATTTGCACCAATAACAAAAGTAGGAGTATCATCTTTTGCAGGAGCAGAGAGAACAACCTTTTTAATACCACTATCAATATAAGCTTGGACAGACTCTTGGGTCAGAAACGCTCCAGTACACTCCAAAACAACCTCTGCACCACAACCGACAAAATCAATCTTTGCAGGGTCTCTCTCGCCAAAAAGCTTGGCTTTTGTATCGCCGATATTGACAAAACCATCTTTTACAGATACATCTTTTCGTACACCATGTACAGAGTCATATTTTAATCCATACTCAATAATATTCTCTGCTCCACTAGCATTGACTGCCACTAGTTCCAAATCATCTCTATCTGCTACAATTCGTGCAACACATCTTCCAATTCTTCCTAATCCATTAATTGCAACTTTGAGTGCCATTTTAAATCCCTTTATTTAATTAGTATGTTCAGCTATTTATGCTAAAATTGCTTATATATTACATAAATAGAGGTTATTTTTGGATAAAGAACGATTAGAAAGAGTTGCTCTTTTTGGTGGTAGTTTCGACCCTCCACACTTTGGGCATAGAGCCATAGTCAAAGAGGTATTGAAAAAATTGCCTATTGATAGGCTTATTATCGTTCCTACTTTTTTAAACCCATTTAAAATAAGTTCCTACTCTACACCTTATAAAAGGTTAGAGATGTCAAAAGAGATGTTTGAAGAGTTTTCAAAAGTTGAGATTAGTAATTATGAGATAGAACAAGGTCAAGCCACACCAACAGCTCAAACATTAAACTATTTTCAGAACTATTATAGTGTTCAATATATTATTATTGGTGCAGATAATCTAAACTCTATTGAGAAATGGTATAATTTTGAACTTCTAAATAGAACGATTACATGGGTTATCGCTTCAAGAGCAGGATATAGCTTAATAACAGATAAGTTAAGAGCATTTAAGATTTTAGACGTTGATGTAGATATAAGCTCAACAGATATAAGAAATAGACAATTAAAGGAAAATTTATAGAATGAATATAGATGAAAGAGTAGAGAGAATAGTTACATTTTTGGACACTAAAAAAGCAGATGAGATAGAGGCTTTTGATTTAGATAAAGTTGATTATCTAGCAAAACGTGTAATTATAGTAAGTGCATTAAGTGGAAAACATGCCTCCTCTTTGGTAGATAACTTAAAAGTAGAGTTAAAACCTCTAGGAGAAGAGTTCTTACATGTTGATGAGAGCGATGAGTGGGTTGTTATTGATTTAGGAGATATTCTAATACATATAATGACACAAGATGCAAGACAGACATATTCGATAGAGGACTTTTTAACAGAACTCTCTAATGGTAAATTTCAAGCACAACAGATAACATAAGAAAAGAGAAAACTCTTTTCTTCATAAATATAATTAATCTTCTTTTTTAACTTAAAATATGTTTCAGAAACACTCTTTTTATATTAGAAATCACACTATTTACACAATTAATAAACAAAATAGTTATAATATATAATCTTTTGATTATTAGGAGAATATAATGAGAAAAACAGTAGTAACACTATCTTTGATGATAACCTGTAGTACAGCTCTTATAGCTGATGGAAAAACATTATACAAAAACTGTGCTGGGTGTCACGGGGAAAATGGACAAACCAAAGCTTTGCATCTATCTAAAGCTATTGCAGGACAATCAGCAAGTAAAACAGTAAAAGAACTCAATGCCTATAAAAAAGGTCAACTTAATGCGTATGGTTTAGGGAATATTATGAAAACACAAGCAGAAACATTATCAGATTCAGATATAAAAGCTCTAGCAAAATATATCGAAACATTAAAATAGAGTGGGAGATTAATCCCACCCTTCTATTACATATATTTTTTTAGCACTTTAGGAATATCTATAGAGCCATCTTCGTTTTGATAATTCTCCATAATAGCAACCAATGTTCGACCTACAGCTAGGGCTGAACCATTTAAAGTGTGTACTAAAAGATTCTTTTTCCCCTCTCTATAACGGATTTTTGCTCGTCTAGCTTGAAAATCACATGTATTAGAGATAGATGAAATCTCTCTATATTTATCTTGCCCTGGCAACCAAACCTCAAGGTCAATCGTTTTAGATGCAGAAAACCCAAGGTCTCCATCACAAAGCTGAACAACTCTATGAGGTAGTCCTAATTGAGTTAAAATATCTGAAGCATTCTCTACCATCATCTCAAATATCTCTTCACTCTGTTCAGGTGTAGTAATGGCAACCATCTCTACCTTATCAAACTGGTGTTGTCGAATCATTCCACGCGTATCACGCCCTGCACTACCTGCCTCTTTTCTAAAACATGGTGTGTATCCTGTTAATAAAATCGGAAGCTCTTTTTTAGTCAAAATCTCATCATTATAGAGATTAGTCAATGGTACTTCTGCTGTAGGAATAAGATACAACTCCTCTCCATCTATCTTGAATAAATCATCTGCAAATTTTGGAAGCTGTCCTGTACCTTGAAGCATTGAAGCATTATTGATAAATGGCACACAGACCTCTTCAAAACCTTTTTGACGATTTACATCTAAAAAGAAGTTTATTAACGCTCTCTCCAATCTAGCAGATTCTCCTCTAAGCACAGAAAAACGACTCTTTGCCAATTTAACCCCACGCTCAAAATCTATCCAACCATTTATCTCTGCCAACTCCCAATGCTCTTTGGGTCTAAAATCAAACTCTCTTGGTTCTAAAACCTTTTTTAGCTCAATATTATCATCTTCATTTGCACCCTCTGGTACAGAATCATCAGGAAAGTTTGGTACAGATAGAGCCACACGCTCCAAAGCCTCATTAGCCTCTCTTGCTCTAGATTGAAGCTCTACAATCTCCTCTTTTTTAGTAGCAATTTGAACTTTAAGTTCACTTATATCCTTTTTCTCTCTCATATACATTCCAAAGAGTTTAGACATCTTATTCTGCTCTGCTTTTGTCTCTTCAAACTTAGCATTTGCCTCTTTTAAATTAGAAAAAAGCTCTTTTAGATTTTCAAGTGTTTGGGTATCAACCCCTTTTTTTAGAAGCTTACGACTAGCTTCGTCAAAGTTTTTTTGTAAATATTTTAAATCAATCATGATATATACCTAGTTATAGTAAAAATTATTAAGGGAATTATAGTAGAAAATTTAGAAAGAGAGGGTTAACCTCTCTCTTTTTTAGAATTCATGAGCAACTAGAAGATTATCTATATTAAAAGTACAACTTTTATCTTCGGGAGCTTTTAAGCTAAATGTTATATAAGCTCTTCCCTCCTTAGAAAATCCATTACTACATGTTCTTGCATCATAACTATTACTTGATTGAACTCCTATGACCATACAGTTACTTCCTTCTACTACGCGATAACCAAATTTAGCATTTCTATATGCTTCTACACTATCTTTATGCCAAATGTCAAAAGTAACTGTAGTAGTCTCATTTTTATCTAAACTATACCCACCCGATGGTTTAGATATAATACCTTGTCCTCTAAGTGTATGCTTTATAGCCTCTCCAATACGCACATTTTTCTCTATATCAGGTTGATAACCATTTAGATTAACCCAAATCATAGCATCTTTACCCATAAGTTGATAATCATACTTATATGAGATAACAGCACTACCTTCACTATCCAATTGATAACTTTCGGCATCTGTTGTACCTAACCACTCACGACCATCATCTAAACATTGGTCTTGGTAGTAGTTGTGTCCTACAGCATAGTATAAGCCATCTTTTATCTCTCCCAAATAGTTATCTTCTAAATTAAGAATAGAATCAGTATATTTATTAAAGTCCCATTTACCCATAGCATTATAGTTTTTTCCTTCTCCAAAAACTATTAATTTATCTGTATTTTTACCCTCTGCATTTACATACTTAAAAATATCTGATTGTCGAATATCTTCAAAGTTTGTTGTAGATACATCATTATCTCCTAAATCATCAATTCTACCATTAGCTAAACCTCCATCAATATCACTCTTACCATAAAATAGTCTTTTTGTGTTAGCACTCTCTTTTCCATCTGCTTCTCTACCATCTACTGCATAACCAACAACTGCACCTAATGATATATTTGGTTGTGTATTGACTCTATTTCCATACTCATCTGTTACAGATACTACAAATTTATCTATATATTTTGCACGACTTTTATCTTGTCCACTACTTAAATAGGAGATAGATATAGCAGATGGTAAACCTGACATAACTCTAACATTTACTATTTTTGAAATCTCTTTTTCATCTCCATTAATATCTTTGAAATTTATTACTACTTTGATAGGTACTAATCCTGATAGTGTTTTTGACTTTAAGATAAATGAGCTATTATTTATTTTATTTAAGTCAAGGCTATCCACTAAGGAACTTGAATTTCTATCTAGTAATTGAGCAATTAATGAGTTTTGAGTAGTAACCTTTATAGAGGTAATATTTATATCTTTATCATTAATAATATTTCCTTTGCTATCTTTTAAAATAACAGTAAAACTCTTCTCTATATTAGGAATACCCATAGAAAAGTTATTGTCTGTAACTATATCCATATTATAATTGACAGATATATAATTATTTTCATCAGAAATCTTATACGTCATAACAAGAGATTTTCTATTCTCCTTACTACTATTTTCACTATGATAAATTTTAAAAGTACTGTTTAAATCACCTTTATCCATCAAAGCCTTTAAATTACTAGGAGCTGTATAGTGTAATGTAGCTATTCCATTATCATCTACAGGAATAGAAAAACTATCAAATGAACCAACATCTACTCCATCTAACACTTTTGAAGGTAATTGAATATTTACAAAACCTTTATTATAAGGAACAATATCTTTAAATACTTTAATAGGAATATCTACTGTTTGACTATTATTCGATAAAACAATCTCACGTAAATCATTAGGAATTACAACAGTAGGCAGTGTTGTATCAACAACACCAATCATAAATTCAATTTTAATTGTTTTACTTAATTGAACACCATCTTCTGTAAATAGTACTCTCACAGTTGTACTCTCTCCATCAATAGATTTTATATCATTAGGAGAAGTATAAGTAAACGATACTTTACCTGTAGAAGAAGTTTTCTTAGACGCATTATCTATAGTTCCAAATCGACTATCAGGTGTTGTAATCTCAATATCTTTACCTGAGACAGCAACCCCTCTATTATCTACTAAATAGGCATTAATTAAATACTTTTTATTTGGAAATTCTACTAATAAATCTGTTGTATTTATTAACTGATAATCTATCTTTGACTTTTTAAGTATAGTAATTGTTATCTCTTTTGAGATATTTAAACCATTTTCTAAAAATTCTAATCTTACCTTAGTCGATTTCCCATTAATATCTTCTATATTATTTGAAGAGATAAATTTAAATCTAGCACGTCCTGCACTATTTGTTTTAGCTGTAGAGTTTTCGATAAATCCAAATCTATTATCAGGGGTTGTTATTTTAATAATTTTATCTGCAATTCCAATACCATTTGTATCAAATAAATCTATTGTTATAGAATAATCTTTTTTTGGATATTCAACAATTAAATTTGTTTCATTTGATAAATTATATCCATTATGTAATCCATTGGATGATTTATCAAAATTTAATTCAATATCTGCATCT
>JALSOO010000163.1 GCA_026986355.1 Campylobacteraceae bacterium
CAACCCCTTGGAACTCTTCTGGAACATCAACAACCAAATGTTCAAATGGCTCCATTTTAACACCATTCTCCTCTTTGGTAACAACTTCTGGTCTTGCTAACATAAACTCAAAACCTTCACGTCTCATATTTTCAGCCAAGATACCAATTTGAAGTTCACCACGACCAGAGACTTTAAAAGAAGCATCTCCCATAGGCTCCATACGCATCGCAATATTAGTCTCCATCTCTTTTTCAAGACGCTCTCTAATCTTGTTTGATGTGACATGTTTTCCCTCTTGACCTGCCAAAGGTCCATCATTTACTGACATAATAACAGATAGTGTTGGCTCTTCTACATGCATTGGGTCAAGTGCAACAGGATTTTGCGTATCACAGATAGAGTCTCCTACATCAATATCTGCAAATCCTGCAATTGCTACAATATCCCCAGCTTCTGCCTCTTCAATATCAATTCTATCAAGCCCTTTAAATCCAATAAGTTTAGAGACTCTTGATTTTGATTTAGAACCATCAGCTTTGATAAGTAGATATTCATCCCCTTTTTTAACTTTACCATTAAAAATACGAGTAATACCAATACGACCAACAAAGTTATCGGAATCAAGTGTAAATACTTGTGCTTGAGTATCAGCGTCAGGCGAACCTTGTGGATAAGGTACATGCTCTATGATTGCATCAAAAAGAGGAATCATATCTATATTTTCATCTTCCATCTCCAATTTAGCATAACCATCTCTAGCTGCAGCGTATAATACAGGAAATTCAAGTTGCTCTTCATTAGCATCAAGTGCAACTAAAAGGTCAAATACTTCATCTAAAACTCTATCGGGATCAGAACCATCTTTATCAATTTTATTGATAACCACAACAGGAATAAGACCAAAAGCAATTGCTTTTTTGAGAACAAATTTAGTTTGAGGCATAACCCCCTCTTGTGCATCAACAAGTAGTAGTACACCATCAACCATTTTGAGAACACGCTCAACTTCTCCACCAAAATCGGCGTGACCTGGGGTGTCTATAATGTTAATCTTATGTTCTCCATAAGTAATAGCTGTATTCTTAGAAAGAATAGTAATCCCTCTCTCTTTTTCAATATCATTAGAGTCCATAGCTCTCTCTTGAACCTCTTGATGCTCTGCATATGTTCCAGACTGTTGAAGAAGTTGGTCAACAAGAGTTGTTTTACCGTGGTCGACGTGTGCAATTACGGCAATATTTTTGATTTTTTGCATTTAGGGTTTCCTATACTATTTTATAATTAGGCGAATTATATCGAAAATAGTTTAGATATAGCTCTTTAACTATTTTTTAAGAGAGTATTAAGAGTAATTAGTTACATATATAGCTATAATTGAGCAATATATTTTAGGAGCTTTAAAATGGAGATAACTCTAATGCATCACACCCCTTTGGATGTTTGTGCACATGCCATTCGTACCTGTTGGCAAAGTTTTGAGAAAAGTGATGAGGGAGGAGAGAGAGATAAAGCGTTGATTGATAGAGTCGGTAATAAATATAAACATGCATCTACTCTGGAGCATCTTGTTTATACTTTTTATATAAAAGGAGTCTCTCGAGCGTTACTTCAAGAGTTGGCTAGACATAGAATAGCTAGTTTAAGTGTAAAAAGTACACGATATACTCTAAAAGAGTTAAAAAATTCTGAATCTTTTGGGGAAGAGGATTATAAAGGGGCAGAAAAATTTATTGTCTTAACAGGTAACACTCTAGTTGATACGGCTTCAATTAAAGCTCTAAATAATCTCCAAGAGATTCTAAAAATGGGAATATCCAATGATGTAGCCAAATTTTGTCTACCTGAAAGCTACAAAACGGAACTTACTTGGACAGTTAATGCTCGAAGTTTACAAAATTTTATAGAGTTAAGAAGTAACAAATCTGCTTTGTGGGAGATTCAAAAGTTGGCACATAACTTATTTAACTCTCTTCCTAGTGAACATCAATACCTTTTTGAAGCAAAAATATACAATAATAAACACTAGTAAACACACATTAAGCGAATATTACTTTTTACAACTGATTCAAGATTTATTTTAATATATCTATGTTATAATCTTTTATATTTTTATTATTTAAGGAGATTTCGATATGAAATTAAAAAGTTCAATTGTAGCAATTATTGCACTAAGTAGCATGAGTTTTGCTGGGGGTATGATTATGGAACCAGCATATGAAAATGAGGTTGTAGATATTCCTGTAGAGCCTGTTGTAGAGCC
>JALSOO010000164.1 GCA_026986355.1 Campylobacteraceae bacterium
GAGGCTTGTGGATTATCATACAAAAACAAAAAGATTCGTTTGGTTAAAAGAGTTTCCATAGGTTCTGGTCTAAATCGTATTGATTTAACAAAAAACGTTCCATAATTAGGAACATTGGGCTTTATCAATTAGTTTGGGTAAGCCTCTTCTAATGCTTTATATAGTTCATCTGGAGTTATATCTTCATATATATCTAATATATTTTGCATGACCACATTATCTTCCTTACCACTCCATACTTTGATATATGAACCCTCTTTATAACCGTTATCTTGTCTAAATTTATTTAAGATATTTTTTCCAATATAGAGCTTATAGAGTTCTGGAAGTTTTAGATTTAGTTTTGAGGACATCTCTAAAAAAGAGATAATCAGAGCATTAATATCTGAATTACAAAATAGAATCTTTAACATCTCTTCTACTAGCTCAATCTCTTGATAACTACTTAATCTAATCATGGAATTTTCATCTTTAAAACTCTCAAAACCCTCCATAGTGGATATTACTATAGCCATATCCTCTATAGACCCCAAAGAGTCTACTCTGTATATACGCAAAGCTTCACTCATAATAAAGTGCCAAATATCGACAATCTCTATCTTTATATTTGCATAATCAGGAGAGGCATCAATATTTTTCCAATGTTTCCACGGATAGGAGTCTACTAACTCTGCACTCTCAAGATAGATACATCGTCTCCAATCAATTTTTTTCCCATTTTTAGTGACTCCATACTCCCAATCTACACCATTGGTGGAATCATTCAACTCTTGTTGAAGTTTTAGCATCTGTACTATTCTATTCATTACTCTCTTTCTATTTTTTTCTTATTTTATCCAATTTATTGGGGTATCTTAGTGATAAATGCACCTTTTGCTATTTTACTATTGGGATATTCACTACGAATCTCTCCGAGTCTAATTGTTGCTTCATATCTATCTCTAAATCTCTCTAAAAATATTTTGTATTGTACTCTGTTACCATTATCAATCTCTTTGGTTACAATTCCTTTTTTTAATCTACTAAACTCTTGATATATGAGAGGAAGACTTGTTTTGTAGTTAAATGTACCTAATTGAATAGTGTATTTACCACTATTTTCTATTTTTGTAATGGCAGGAGGAATAGGTTTAGAGTAGTTTTCTATAGGAGCTTTTCTAATACTATTTGGTCTATAAAAAGTTCTTTTTGGAAAGGAGATAGCTATATTTTTATATTTATGTTTAAATAGTATATTACTACTATCTTTTTTGCTTTTTAATCTCCAAGCGTTATTGTATGCTGATATTTTTTGACATACTTTTTGGTACAACTCTTTTTTCTCCATAAGTCTCCATTTGGGTTCAGGAGATATGGCATCTTGGTAAGTTGTAATCCAAGCCTTTACATTGTCATTCTCTACCCTTTGAAATGTGACGATAATATCATTATCTTGAAAACAGATTTGCATGGTTTGAAAAGTTCGTATACTTGGTAGTTTTATCTTTTGCCAATTAATACCATCTCTACTATAGTAGAGTGATGAATAGCCATCTCTTCGTGTAGACATGGTATGTAACCATATGCCATCATGAGGGTCATGTAGTATGGCTATTATCTCATCTTTTATATAGTTATCTATCACTTGCCATCTACCATTTATATCTACAATGACAGGAACATTAAGTGAGCCATTAGGATATAGAGCATTTTTGTTGTATGTATTAAAAAAGAGCATTAATCTATCATTATTGAGTTTAAAATAACTCTTATATTGGAGTTGCTCCTCTTTTGTACACTCATGGTCAGAAAGCTTTTTACAGAGTTGACTCTTGGTCTGTTGTGGTAGATGTATATTTAGGGTTTTAGCCTCTAGTCCATATAACGTAAATATAACGAAAAGTAAAAAAAGTCTCATAACTATCTCCTTATTTCTTAATATTATAACTTGTTTTATATTAATAAAATGTTTAAATAAGATTAAATTATATTTTTGAGCTAAAAAAATGGAGTGCAAAATTATACTTTAGATAGAGGTAGTTCAGATAAAGTGATTTTATGCTATTCTACTTTTTTAAAAGAGGAGAGTTTAACGTGAGAGAAGATAAATTATCACAAGTTAAAACAGCTGGTTTTGTTATCAAACCTGATTCCCCAGAGATTCGTCATATCTATGATGAGATAAAAGAGAAGTTTAATGCTAGAGGTATTAGAGTTCTTTTAGTAGAACA
>JALSOO010000165.1 GCA_026986355.1 Campylobacteraceae bacterium
AAAATTAAATCAAATAAGCCCCTTTGAACTCCAAGAGAGATGGGATAATTCAGGTCTATTAGTAGGGGATATGAATAGAGAGTTTGAACATATAGCCTTGGGTTTAGATTTGGATAGAGAGAATTTAGAATTAGCCAAAGATAATACACTATTTATTGTTCATCATCCTCTAATCTTTAGTGGATTAAAATCGTTAGATTTCTCTAAATATCCTGCTAATCTATTGGAGATAATGGTCAAAAAGAGTCTATCACTTATTGCCATGCACACTAATTTTGATAAAACACATCTAAATCGTTATGTTTTTGAAAAGGTATTGGGCTTTGAACTAGAAGTTCAAGAGGATTTTATCTGTAAAACGATAGGCTCTTGGTCAAAAGATGAGTTAATTAAACTCTTAAAAGATAGATTGGGATTAGAGCATCTAAGAGTTGTATCGCCAAAAGATAGGATAACCTCAATAGCCTTAACTACTGGTGCAGGGGCTTCACTAATAGATGAGGTAGAGGTTGACTGTTTTTTGACAGGAGATATAAAATATCATGATGCTACCAAGGCTATGAGTCAAAATTTGATGATGGTAGATATTGGTCATTATGAGAGTGAACAGTTTTTTGTAGATGTGATGATGAACGAGTTAAATAATTTAGGAATTTTGGGTATAATTTCGCAATCACAAAACCCATTTAAAATAATATAGTATATTTTTAGAAAAATGGTACTGCAAATAATGCTTTAAACCCCCAAAGGATAGAGATTGAACAAACATTTAGAAGAGTTGATAGAGCTTTCACAGTTAGATAAATCAATTGATGATTTTACGCCACTTATTGTTACAGCACAAAAAAAATTAGCAAGAAGAGTAGAAAAAAGAGATGATATTCTTAAAAGAATAGATTCACTTAATCAAGTTATAGGAAAAGCAAACTCTTCACTCTTTGCTTATGAAGAGCAGATTAAAACGCTACAAGAGCAGTTAAAGCGTAGCGAAGAAAAAGAGAGAGTGATTACAACAGAAAAAGAGATGCAAGCACTCTCTTTGGAATCTGAACTTGCTAAAGAGAAGTTGATTCATGCCAATGAAGAGATTGCAAGACAAAATAAAATTATTGATTCTAAAAATGATGAACTCTCTAAAGTTCAAGAAGAGTTAGATAAATCAACTCAAGAGTTGGAAAAAATCTCTACAGAAGTAGATGCAAAACTAGCATCTATTGATAGAGATAAAGGTAAGCTTTTTAATAAACGTGAAGCAAAAACAATGACTATTGATATGAAAATTCTCTCATTTTATGAAAAAATTCGAGTTTGGGCTAGAAATACAGCTGTTGTTCCTGTACGCAAACAGGCATGTTATGGTTGTTATATGAAGCTAAATGATAGTACCTATGCAACTGTTATTAAATCAGAAGAGATTATAACATGTCCTCATTGTGGTAGAATTATCTATATTGAACCTCAAACAGCAGAGATAGAAGCGTAATCGCTTCTATGATATGATGGATAGAGCTTTTTTTATCCTATATACTATTGTTATGACAATAGTATATATTATATCTACCCCTTTTTTACTCTTTTTTTCAAAACGACAGATTAAATATAAAATCTCTATTCCTGCACGGTTTTTTTTATATAGAAATAGAACATTAACACCTAATGGAGTCTGGTTTCATGTCTGTAGTTTTGGGGAGGCTAGAGCAATTTATCCTCTATTAGATGTGTTGCCCAAAGATAAGTTGAGATTTACAACCACTACAGAGACAGGATATGAAGCAATCTCTATAAAATCTAAAAAAGAGAGCCGTTACTTGCCTTTTGAACCTCTCCTTTTTTCATGGTTAAAACCTCAAAAAGTTCTGTTAGTTATGGAGGCAGAGTTTTGGTATCTGCTTTTTGCTTTGGCTAAAAGTAGAGGGGCAAAAACGATGCTTATCAATGCTAGAATGAGTGATAGGTCTTTTCCTAAATATAAAAAAATGGCTTGGTTTTATCGGCAACTATTTAAATATATTGATGAGGTCTATGCTCAAAGTGAACTAGATAGAGAGCGTTTAGAGCTGTTGGGTGCAAATAATATTAGAGTCATTGGTAATATTAAATTGGCAAATATCCCAAAGGCAACTAGAGAATTAACCAAACCTAAGGTGTTATTGGTTTGTGGAGCAAGTACCCATGAGGGAGAGGAGGAGCTTATATTAG
>JALSOO010000166.1 GCA_026986355.1 Campylobacteraceae bacterium
CCACCTGTACCACCTCTTCCTATAGGTTTATTGTTATCTCTACCTGTCCATACGATAAGCTCTTCAGTTGGGGAGTACCCACAAAACCAAGCATCTACATTTTTATTAGTAGTTCCTGTTTTTCCTGCAAGTTCTATCCCTTTTACTCTTGCATTTCTTCCTGTTCCTCTTTTGATAATATCTTTTAAAATATCAGTCATTAGATAGGCTTGTGGAGGTGTTGTAAAGTTATTAATCTCTTTTGTTTTTGTCTCATATATTACAGTTCCATTTCTAGAAAGAACTTTAGATATAAGTCGAGGTTCAATCATATGCCCACCATTAGCAAATACAGAATAGATTTGAGCCATCTTTGCAGGACTAGCACCAAGATTCCCTAAGGCAATAGACATATCTTGTGGTATATGAGATAGATTGAGTCCTTTTAGCTTTTCAAATATACGATTAACCCCAATTTCAGTAACCAAGTTAATGGTAGCAAGATTTCGTGAGTGAACCAATGCTTCACGCAGTTTAATAAACCCTACAAAGTCACTCTCATAATTTTTAGGTCTCCATATTTTACGTTTTCCATGGCTATAGTATTGAAATGTTCTAGCTACATCTGTAAGTTCTGTGGCAGGATTATAGCCCATATCTAAAGCGATTTGATAGATAAATGGTTTAAATGCAGAACCTGGTTGTCTAACCATCATGGTAGCACGGTTGAATGCAGATTTTTTATAGTTTACACCACCTACCATCGCTTTGATATTTCCTGTTTTGTTCTCTACAGCCAATATAGCACCATTTAATGTTGTCTTTTTTAGACTCTCTCTCTGTTTTTTTACAATTTTTCTATGAGCATAGTTTAGTGCTTTTCGTGCAAGTACTTGTTGCTTCATATCAATAGTAGTATAGATAGTATATCCACCTGTTCTAATATCTTTAAACTCTTTACTTAATCGTCTAACAACTTCATCTGTAACGTATGGAGCTATATTTTGAGTTAGGCTATCTTTGTAGACTTTAGGAGTCTCTTTTACTGCATCAATATACTCATCATGGCTAATCCAACCAAGCTTATTCATTCTTGCCAAAATAGTATCAGCACGGTTAAGTGATTTTTCATAATTTCTAGTAGGAGCATAGGTACTTGGGGCTTTCATTAACCCTGCTAAAATGGCTGACTCTTTAAGTGTTAATTCATCTAGCTCTTTTCTAAAGTAACCTCTACTAGCTGTTTTGACTCCATAATATCCATGACCAAAAAACATCTCGTTTAGATAACGCTCCAAAATCTGCTCTTTTGTAAGTTCATTCTCAATCTTTAATGACAAAATAGCCTCTTTTATCTTTCGACTATAACTTCTCTCATTACTTAAAATGGTATTTTTTACAAGTTGTTGAGTTAGGGTACTTCCACCTTCTACTTTTTTACCTGCCGAGAAGTTTTTGAGTGCAGCTCTGATAATAGCATCAGGATTAATCCCATCATGTTCAAAAAATCGTGTATCTTCTATTGCCACTAATGCTTCAACAAGATACCCTGGAATCTCATCATAACTTGCATAGAGCCTATGTTTACCTTTGAATACATAAGCAATTCTATTCCCTTTTGCATCTAAAATAGTTGAAGAGGTTTGAGGATTATAATTAATTAGCCTATCTGCATCAAGTTTAATCTCATTATAAGCATATATAAATGCCGCAAATAGAGCAATAATAAAGATGATGACTAGGACAATAGAACCTTTTATTAATCGGTTAACCATGTACTATTTCCTTTTTTATAGAGTAAAAGAAGATTATACCGTAATTTTAACATTTTTACAAAGTTTTAACAGATTCTGTTTGGAGCTACCAATTCTAGGAATAATTCGTAAAATAGGTTGATTTACAGTTGGTTGTCTAATTGCTCCAATCAAAAAACCCTCTTCTATCAGCTCTTTTTGTTTAGATATAGTTGCACTATTTGATGGCATGGGAAGAGTTAATATTAGAGAGCTTATCTCTATATTTAGCTCATCTTTTATAATCTTATGTCTATTTTTGATTTTTTTATAAAATTTTTGAGCATTTTTTGCAACATATTCTATGTTAACTAGTGCCAAAGCAGTATCTATAACAGATGGTGCAGTAGAGTATATCATTGGTTTCCCACGATTAATTAAAAAAGAGATAATATGAGAAGATGCCAAAA
>JALSOO010000167.1 GCA_026986355.1 Campylobacteraceae bacterium
CTGTTTGGTTCATCTTTCTTGCTAATCTCTCTGGGATTCCCTCTGCTGTAATCATCATAGAACTAAATCCACCGATTTCAAGTGCTTCCATTGTTACACTATAAGCTGTTCTAAATGAACCAAAGTTTAAAAGTACATCAGCTTGTGGCTGTGCCTCTTTTGCCTCTGCTGTTGTTTTATATAGAGGTATCATCACCTCATCTGCACCATAGAAGAACTTCTCAAACTTATTTGAGCTTGTTGGTGCAACAATCGCTGCTACACTTGGTTTTTCTCTTTTGATTGTATAGTCATAATCCAACATTCTTTGGATAGCTGTTTTGTTGTTATTCCAAAAAATCGCTTGTGTATCTTTAGTATATAATCTTTCCATTCTCTTCTCCCTACTTCTCTAATGCCATACGCACGATGTCTGTAACATGTGTCTCTGGTCCATAAACTTCGATGTAAAGACCCATTCTATCTGCTGCTTCTTTAATATCTTTTAGACCTTTTTCATAGTTTGGTCCACCACGTCTTACATAGATTTTTGTATCTACTGCTTTAAGCTTATCTTGGTAGTTTTCAAATGCTTGGATAATCCCTGTAAATGTTTTCGCTACATCTGTAAAGTTCGCAATCGCTCCACCAATAATAAGTACTTTTCCTCTACCTTGTGCATCTGGCTCACGTGTCATAAGGTCAAAAAGTGTCTCTGCATAGAATTTAGTCTCTCCAGTAGTAGGTCCTCCAGAGTACTCTCCATAGTTTGCAAGGTCATCAATTCCTGCCATATCTGCAATGGTATCAGCGTAAACAACTGATGCTCCACCACCTGCAACCATTGTCCAGATTCTAGCTTCTGGTTTTAGAAGTGTCAATTTAAGAGATGCACCTGTTTTGCTATCTGCCTCCTCTATTGCTAATACTTCAGGAGATTTCTCTTCCATTCCAAATGAAGTTGGGTATTCAACATCTCCCCACTCACTTGTCATCATAAATCCTGCTGTATCATCAAGTTTTGCAACCATATCAAGAAGTTCAACTTTGTTACCTTGAAGTACAAATGGGTTGATTTCTAAGTAAGCAAAATTTAGTTCACGGTAAGCTTTAAAGAAACCGATACAAAATTCAGCAAAATTTGCTTTGTCAGCTTCTGCTACATCAGCAGGAACATTGGCTCTAATTTTTTCAGCTATTTCATCTTCAGTTGCAGTAATAGGGAATGCAACTTCAGTTACTTTTTCGTCCCAACCCTCTTCAACTTCCATTCCACCTTCAGCAGACATATAGATAACGTCATTATCTCCTACACAAGTTGCACTTACATAGTACTCCTCTTCTTGTGTATGAGGCATAAATGGCTCAACAAGGAAATGTGTTAGCATATCGACACTTGGCTCTCCTGTTGGAGTATCTCCATCAAATGAGAAATAAACTTCTTGTTTTTCACTTGACTTCTCATCAATCCATGATGCTGCTTTTTCAAGAGTTACATCACCAGGTTTTTGGTCTTTAAATAGAACTAATCCATTTTTACCTCTTTTTCCAAAAAGCATATCTGGTTTTGCTACTAAAGTTTTTTCATTTAACCATCTTTTTTCTTTAGCAATCTCTTTTAATTCTGCTCCACTTTGAACCAATACTGTTTCATAAGAATAAGTAAAATCTGGAAAGTACTTATCCCAATGTCGAGCTAAAATTGACTTTGCGTCATATTCTCTAATCGCTTTTTGAGCCATTGAGTTCTCCTTGTTTAAATTGTGTTAATGGTAGTTTACCATTAGCTAGTTTCATTTTATATAGTTGTTACTTATTGTCTTTATAACTTTACTTTACTTGTGTATTTTAGGAACATTGACCTCTTTACACCTCTCTATCCCATAATATTTTAACTGATATTGTACTTTTCGGTTTTTGACTGTGTAACATTTCTTCCCTATCTCTTTTAGTTCTAAAACTTGCCAATAGGGTTTATAAAATTTATAGGCAAAGTGTTTTGATTTATCATCAAGGAGATAGAAAAAACTTTTATGAAAAATAATTACCATAGCACTCAAAATAAGTGAACTAAATAGAATCATAAATCCAACTCTATAATAGGTCTGAAATTGAGGTAGACGGACATATAGACTTCTATGGTAGCTAAGTATCATCAATACAACTGATACAATAACATAGGGAGCAAAATCGGTCATATGAACCTGCTGACGTAATGAGAGTAGAATCGAAAAGATAAAGGATAAAAAAGAGATATACCACAATATGTCTTTCTCTTCTCGTAACCATATACGATATAGGGAGTAGAAAAAATAGAAAAAAACTAAAGGAGAGAAGAGTGCGATATAGAGTCCAAAGAGTTCCAAAAACTCTCCTGTTGGTTTGCCTCCTATATCTAATTTATTAAAATATAATAGTGTTAATAGCCCAAAAAGAAGAGATATACCCAATAGAACTCTATCTTTTTTAATAAAAGAGAAGATAGATAATGTAATAAAAAAGATAATGGAGGCATCATGAACAATAAGTAGCAGTAGCATAACTATTATCTCTCCTATAAGAGTTCTATTTTTATAAAAAATTATAAAAAGAAGAACTAATGTAATGACAATAACAGCAATATTGACCAAAATAGTAGATGTAATAATCCCAGGAAGAAGCATAAAAATAGTAGTTACTAGGTAGTTATCTTTAATATTTTCAAAATAGTGTTTACTCATTTTATAAAATAGAAAAATATTAAAAAAACCAAAAAGTAAAAACGGTAGCCGAAACTCTAAACTATTTGAAAAGAAACCATCAAATAGATGAGTTAAGTGATAGATTATACCACTCCCTTCATAGTAAATAGTAGCTTCATGAGAACCAATAGGAAGGGTTATAGCCAAATAAGTTATAGCAACTATATATAGAGATATAAAGATATAAAAATATGCACGACTCATAAATCTATAGTTTTAAAAAGTTATCCAACATCTCATGACCATATTCGCTCATAATTGATTCAGGGTGGAATTGAACTCCATATATATCTTTTCCCTCTATCTCCAAAGACATAATCTCATGGTCATCTTTGCTATATGAGGTAGGGATAATATGAGCTGGTAAATTATCTCTATTTACTGTCAATGAGTGGTAGCGTGTTGCTCTAAACTCATTTGGTAAATCTTGGAATATTACTGTTTTCTTATCTACCTCTATCTGTGAAGTCTTACCATGCATCATATTTTTGGCACGTATTACCTCTCCACCAAAGGCTTGTGCAATACTCTGATGACCCAAACAGATACCAAAAATTGGGACTTTGTCTGTAAACTCTTTAATAAGTTCAAGTGTTACCCCTGCCTCATTAGGTGTTGCAGGGCCGGGGGAGATGATAATCTTCTCTGGATGTAACTCTTTTATCTCCTCTATACTCAACTCATCATTACGAATCACTTTTAGGTCTGCACCTAGCTCCAAACAGTACTGCACTACATTATAGGTGAAGCTATCGTAATTATCTATCATTAAAATCATATTCTATTTTCCTCTCTTATTTTTATGGAAGAAGTATATCAAATTATTTTAAATCCTCCGACCAAAAAAACTCTATCCACCCCTTAGCCTCTCTAACCCACCAATTTGGTTCGATAGAAGCTATTGGTTTATAAAATATAGATGCCGTATAGAAAGTTATAGTTGGATATTCTGCTTTTAATACCTTTAAGACCTCAATAAGTGTATCTCCTGAATCGACTATATCATCTACGATAAGTACTCTATTTGCATCTCTTAACTTTGGAATATTAAAAACTAGCACCTCATCAAGTTTTTGACTCTTATCATATCCAATCGTATTTATGGCATAGACTTCACGAATACCATAAAACTCTCCCAACATCTGACCCATACTTAATCCACCACGAGAGATGGGTAAGATAGCATCAAACTTTTTATCTATCTTTTCTGTTAGAGTTTTTAAATCTTCTCTAAAAGAGTGGTATGGGTAGTATATTTTACTCATAAACTCTCAACTCATTATATAGACTATCTCTCTCTACAGGAGTAAAGCCTGAACTTTTAATTAGAGAGATAAACTCATCTAGCTCTATACCATTAGCACTTTTTGCTCCTGCAGCTGATTGAATTGCCTCTTTTTGTATTGTTCCATCAAGGTCATTTGCTCCAAACTCTTGTGCTATAAGTGCTAGATTGATGGTTGATGTTGCCCAGTAGGCTTTGATATTTGGAATATTATCAAGTACTATTCTTGAAATAGCATAGGTTTTTAAAATCTCTTGCCCACTTGGGAAATTACAGTTTTTTAGAAAGTTATTCTCTTTTTGGTAGACAAGAGGGATAAAGGCATTAAATCCACCTGTTTTATCTTGTAAATCTCTTAATCGTATCATATGGTCAATTCTATTGGCTCTACTCTCTATATGACCAAAAAGCATCGTTGCGTTGCTCTCTTTACCTCTATTGTGCCACTTCTCATGAATCTCTAGCCATTGTGAAGAGGTTACTTTTCCTTTACAGAGATACTCTCTAACCTCTTCATCAAAAATCTCTGCTCCACCACCAGGCATAGAGTCTACTCCACTCTCTATCATAAGGTCTAAAACCTCATCATAACTCAATCCATATTGACGGTGTAAAAAGTCAACTTCAGCTCCTGTCATTGATTTGATATGGATATCTGGGAACTTCTCTTTTATCTTTCTAAAAGCACCCATATACCACTCTACACCATCATTAGGATTATGAGCCGATACAATATGAAGCTCCTTTGCACCCTTTTCTATCGCATTAGTAGCTATCTCTAAAATCTGTTCATGGCTCATAGTATATTGATTTGGATTTTTTCTACTTGCACTATAAGCACAAAATTTACAAATATCAGCACATACATTAGTAGGATTAATATGACGATTGATATTAAAATAGCTCTTTTTACCAAATTTATCTTGTCTAATCTCATCAGCCAACTCACCTAATGTAAACAAATCAATATCATAGAGTGCTTCTGCCTCTTTTTGAGTCAACCTTTCTCTACTCTTTATCTTTTTAACTAAGCTCATATTATCCTCTTTTTTTACTTTTTTGGTATTATAACAGCAATATATTAGGAGTGGTAGAAATGGAAAATATAAAAACAAAAATAGAGACTCTACTCTATCAAGAGGCAAATGACTTTGAGATAGCTAAAGTTCTAAAACAAGAGATTAAACGCTACTATAAGACATTAGATGAGACATTCTCTAAAAACAGTGGAAAAGATTTTTTGGTAAAACATACAAGAAAGATAGATACTATAATAGAGTTAGTATACAAAGTGGCTATGCGTTCTATGTTTGGAACATATATGCCCATGAAGAGTACCCTACCTATCACACTCTTAGCTCTTGGCTCTTATGGACGTGAACAGCTCTGTGTCTACTCTGATATTGATTTGATGATTGTCTACAAAGAGGTAGAGGGGTATAATACTAAAGAGATGATAGAGAAGATTCTACTTATCTTGTGGGATGCTGGATTAAAACTAGGACATCGTGTTCATGAAGTTGGAGAGATTTTTGAGGTATCAAAAACAGATATAACGATTAAAACCTCTATGTTAGAGTCAAGATTTATAGAGGGGTCAACTCAACTATGGAATCAGACTCAAAATGAACTCTACCGAATTCGCAAAGATAATCAAGAGGAGTTTATAAAAGCAAAGATAGAGGAGATGCAAAAACTACATAAAAAATATCCTATGAGTATGGAGCCAAATCTCAAAGAGGGTGTAGGTGGTTTCAGAAACGCAAATCTAGTCTACTGGATAGGTAATGTTCTCTATAATATTCCCCGAATCAAGGATTTAGATAGCTCTATTATATCCGATATAGAGTATAAAGAGTTTAGAACTGCTTTGGATTTTCTATTTAGGGTTCGCTCTGCTCTACATCTAGCTACAGGGAAAAAAGAGGATAGATTACGCTTAGAGCTACTTCCTGCTGTAGCAAGATATTTGGGCTACAAAGATACTCCTAAAGAGCATACACGTCTATCTCGAAAGGTTATCTCCTCTCTTAAACTTATCAAACTTCATACTACCATTTGGATAGACCAATTAACAGATTGTTATAGTGATATTAATATGTTACGTCCTAAAAAAGATAGTAGATGCTACTATGAACTCTTAGAGGAACTTAGTGATGCACCTGCTGATAGTTTTCCTGTTCACCCCTCTTTTCTAAAAGCATTAAACTCTAGTTTTAGAGATAAAAATGTAGATGATAGGGTATATAAAATATTAAAAAAGATATTTAAGACATCACATAGTAATCTGATACTAGAGACGCTACTTGATACACGTCTGCTAGGATATACTATTCCCTATCTTAAATCAGTTGTGAATCTACCTCAATTTGATGGCTATCATCAATATGCAGTTGGGTTGCATACTATTAAATGTATCGAAGCATTAGAGAATATAAAAGATAAAAGAGTTCAAGTACTCTATAATGAGCTAGACGATAGAGAAAAACTGTTTATTAAACTTGTTGTTCTTATACATGATGCAGGAAAAGGACGTAAACGACCTCATCATGAAGTAGGTACAGTGCTTTTTAAAGGATTAGCTCGTAAATTGAAATTGAGTGAAAAAGAGATAAAATTAGGTAAAAACCTTATACTATATCATACACTTATGAGTACAACAGCCCAAAGAGAGGATTTATACTCGGAACGTACTATATTGAAGTTCTCCTCTCACTTCCCTACTCAAAAAGAGCTAAACTTTATCTATATATTAACCTATGCAGATATGAATGGTGTTGGAGCACCTATCTATAATGATTTTAATGCAAAACTCATTAATACTCTATATAGAGAGTCGTGTCTAGTTATCTATAACGTTACACTCATAAAAGAGACAAGTAAACGTATCAAAAAAGAGAAACAGCTTAAAATGATATATGAGTTCAAGGATTTACCAAAAACTTTACAGAAAAAAACACTACAGATTAATTCAGATATATTTTTTATCAAAAATACTCCTCAACAGATTATCTCTATTGTTAAAAAGGCTCAAACATTAAAAGATTATGATTTTTTTATCTCTCATAACCACTACTTAACGATTGAGATTTTACGAAAAGATAATTTTGATTTAAGCTTTCTACTCCATAAACTCTCTAATTTAGATATTGTGCAGGTAGATATATATAAACTATTTTCAGGTATTAAATATTTTAAAATTGATTTTGCTCAAAATATTGATATAGATGATGAGTTTTATCTACAAAAGATTATCTTATCTGCTTTAGAGAAAGAGCATAAGCTATCACTATTAAAACCAAATATTGATATAAAAAATATAGATATAGATTGCAACCACTCAAAAGAACATGCAGTGATGAGGTTAAACTGTTCCAACCAAAAAGGACTATTATCATATCTAATAAATATATTTGATAGTTTCAAAGTAGATATTAGTTCAGCAAAAGTTCATACAAAAATGAACAGAGTAAATGACCTTTTTTTAATCGAAAAGAATGGAAATTTTTGTAATAATACAGAACAAATTATAAAAAAATTAACGGAGCGTTAAATATATGTGTGGAATCGTAGGATACATAGGAAAAGAAGAGAAGAAAAATATTTTATTAGATGGACTCCAAGAGTTAGAGTACCGTGGTTATGATTCAGCAGGTATAGCAATTATAGAAAATAGAGAGCTTAGAAATTTTAAGGCAGTTGGACGACTCAAAAATCTAAGAGATAAGACAAAAGATTATCAGAGTAGTGGGTTTGGAGTATCCATAGGTCATACTCGTTGGGCAACACATGGAAAACCAACAGAGCTTAATGCTCACCCTCATATGGGTAATTACTCCTTTGTAGTACATAATGGAATCATAGAAAACTATCAAGAGATTAAAAAAGAGTTGCAAAATGAGGGTATAACATTCTTAAGCCAAACAGATACAGAGACAATTGTTCATCTATTTGAAAAAAACTATAATGAGTTAAATGATTCATGGAAATCTTTTCAAAATACAATAGATAGATTAGAGGGAGCATATGCAACTCTACTAATTACAGAGGCACAACCTGATACTATATTTTTTGCAAAACATGGCTCTCCAATGCTTATTGGGTTTAAAGATGATGAGGTATTTTTTGCCTCTTCAGATACTCCAATTATAGGAAAAGCTACCGAGGTTTACTATCTTGAAGATGGAGAGTATGGATATACCAAAGATGGAGAGGTTCACCTTTTTGATAAGAGTGGAGAGAAGAGATTTAGCAAACAGCTTCTAGCCACCGATAAGGCTATGGCTCAAAAAGATGGTTATCGTTTTTTTATGGAAAAAGAGATTTATGAGCAGAGTCATATCATGAACGATACCATGATGGGGCGTGTTTTGGAAGATAGAATTGAGTTTGAAGAGCTAGAGGAGAACCTTTTTGATAATATCAATGCTATTAAAATATGTGCTTGTGGAACATCATACCACTCTGCCCTAACAGGTGCTTATCTACTTGAACGAATTGCAAAGATACCAACTCAAGTTGAGATAGCATCAGAGTTTAGATACAAAGAGCCACTCCTTCGTGAAGATACTCTATTTATTACTATTTCACAAAGTGGAGAGACAGCAGACACACTAGAAGCACTAAAAATGGCAAAGAGAGCAGGGTTAAAGAGCTTAAGTATCTGTAATGTAGATAACTCTTCTATCGTTAGAGAGAGTGACTCTGCTATCTTGACACGTGCAGGAATCGAAAAAGGGGTAGCAAGTACCAAAGCATTTGCTACACAAACGATGGTGTTGTGGATGCTTACACTCTATATAGCTCAAAATAGAAATAGTATCAATAAACAAAAGTTATCCCAAGAGTTATCAGCAATGCGTCATACACCAAAGGCTCTGTTGGTTAATGATAAGCTTCACTCAAAAATGAATCGTTTATCTAAACGTTATCTACATGGTCATGGATTCTTTTTTATTGGTAGAGATTTATTTTTTCCATTAGCACTAGAAGGAGCTTTGAAACTTAAAGAAATCTCATATTTACATGCAGAAGGATACCCAGCAGGAGAGATGAAGCATGGACCAATTGCCCTAGCTGATAGTGAACTATTTACTGTGGCACTTATGCCAAAAACACTACACTATGATAAGATAAAATCAAATGTAGAGGAGTTATGTGCTAGAGATGCAACAGTTTTAGCTATATCTTCCCAAGATTTTGACCTAGCAGATGATT
>JALSOO010000168.1 GCA_026986355.1 Campylobacteraceae bacterium
ACGCCTGGCATAGTAGCCTCTGTTGGTACAGCCATAGCGATAAAGTAACCAGAATCAAGTCCTGTCACGGTATCGGTAACATTAACTTTAATTGCATCACCCTGTTTAATATTCATACGTTTTGCATCTTGCGTATTAATCCAAACTGGGTTATGGTTTTGAGAAATCTCCATAAGGTGTTTAGAGTTAACTGAACGTGTATGAATGTTATATGGCAATCTAAATACAGTATTTAGTGCAAACTCATTCTCTTTTTCCATATAGTCATGGTGTACTTGTGTAACAAGATGAATCATCTGTTTACGCTCTTCTTTGGTCTTTGGATAGATTGGAACAGCATACTCTGGCCATTTCCACTCTGCAAACCACTCTGAGAAGAACTCAAGTTTTTTACTTAATGTATGGAAACCTTGCATAAGCTCTCCATCAACCTCTACACCAATAGCTTTTTTCTCTCCCTCATGCTCTACAAGAAGAGTTCCAAATTGGTCTTTTTCTACCTCTTCTATAGAGTATTTATGTCCATGAGCGATATAAGAGTCTCCCTCTTTTCTAAGTGGTTTCTCTTGTGGTCTATAGATATTATCCTCTTCTAACCATGTACCCATATCTCTCATAAGCTCATAGTTAGGGTATTTTGACTTAGGATATTTTGCTTTTGCAGTCTCTCTAAGATTTGGTAAAAGGTCAAATGCCTCTTGATACCACTCTGCAATTGTTACAGCTCTTGTTGGGTCCTCTTTTGAAGCCCAATAGTCTCGTACTCCTAAACTTCCATCAGGGTCAACATACTCAACCATCATAGTAGCCCAGAACTCTACCTCTTCCCAAACTTCTCCTAGACCTGCAGCCATATGTGCTTCTAGTGTTCCTCTTGATGGTTGTTTTGCTTTCCAACCAAGTTTCTCTAGTGCAACTCTAAGTGCTGGTTGTCTAAATGCTAACCATCTTGATGGTTGTGTTGGAGATGAGTGTTGGTCATGACGCTCTCCTGCTAATCCAACAGGAAGTACATAATCACAATACCAGTTTGTCTCTGACCATGTTGGAGAGAGGTTAAATGGTAATTCAATCTTATCTTCTCGTTTTAGTGCTTCAATCCATCTAAATCCATCTGGGTTAATCCAAACTGGGTTATACATTCTTGGAACATATACAGAAATCTTTTCAGGAACATGAAGACCCTTCTCATTCCAACTTTTTCTCCACTCATCATCAAGTAACATATGAGGAAGCATATGACTCATCTCATAAGTACTAAGAGGATATTCAGGAGGCCAAGCAAGTTCATTCCACGCATCTACTTTTCCTGGTTGTTTTCCTGCAACAGTTGCTTTCTCTCCACGACCATTTACCGAAATCTCATGCCAGTGGTGCATACTAACCCCACCAATATCTCCTGCCATTGCACCACGAAGAACTAATGGAAGGAAAGCCGTACGACCATTCATCCAACCACCACGGTGTGCAATGGTTCCTGCTCTCCAGATATAGGTACTAATTCTAGTCCCTGCATCTATAAACATATCGTATAGTTTTTCAATGGTTCTAGCCTCTACTCTACACTCTTTTACAACAAAATCAAGTGTATAACCAGAGTACATTTCAGAAATCATAGTAATGAAATCTTCATAGCTATCCCCTTGAGGTACAGCTTTGATATATTTTTTCTCAACAAGAAGAGCTAAATACTCTTTGTTTGCCATCAATCTATCCCAGTTAACCCAATTTTTTACAAAGTTGTGGTTTACAAGGTCATCTCCATTAATATCTTTCTCATTTAAAATTCTATTGGTAAGATATAGATACAATGCTGCTTCAGTACCTGGGTATACAGGAACCCAAAGGTCAGCCATACCAGCAGAGTTAGATAATCTTGGGTCCATAACAACAAGTTTAGCACCTTTTTTTCTAGCATCGGCAATACGTCCTGCTGCTTGTTGGAAATAGTGTCCTGCATCTCCTGCATGAGATGATTGAAGAAATATCAGTTTTGAACCAGCAAAATCTGGAGAGTTTCTATCATCATTCGCCCATTGGATAGTAGCCTCTCTTGCACCTGCTGAACAGATGTTTGTATGTGAATCCCAACCATCTAATCCTAATGATTGAGGAACACGAGGTCCAAAACCATTCTCATTTGGTCGTCCAACATGGTATATAAACTCTTTTTTAGCTGTTGGAGAGTCACTTTTTACAAGTTCTGCAAGTTTTCCACCAATCTCTTTCATAGCTTCGTCCCATGAACTTCTAATCCATTTACCCTCTCCTCTTTTACTTCCAGGAGCTCTTTTTAGAGGGAAAGGAATTCTATCTGGGTCATACATTTGAGACTGTACGGCATAACCTTTTGCACAGTTACGCCCTCTTGAACCTGCATGAAGTGGGTTACCCATATATTTTCTAACAAACAAATCTTTTGGATTTCCTGTTTTTTTATATTTACCTACCTCTACCCATGCTGTCAATCCACATGCTGCTTCACAGTTTGAACATGCTGTTGGAACAAGCATAAATTCATTTACTTTAATTCCATTAGGATTCTCTTTTGACTCAATACCATTTCTACCTGTTCCACCACGTTTCCAATCATCTCCATCTAACTCTTTGAAAGAGTCCCACTCCTCTAACGGTGGGTAACGAAGAGGTGTACCATTAGTTAGAGGTATAGATTTGAAATCATCTGCCATTGCAGGTGTATCAATCACTGTTGAAAATACCCCTTTTGCAATGGTAGCACCTGCTACTGTATATGCTGTCCCTTTTAGGAACGTTCGTCTACTTTCAAAGAAAGAAGAATCATTTTTATTCATTTTCTTAACCATCTATTTCCTCCTTAACTTAATGATAACATTTGTGGAATCTCTAGCCATGTGCTTTTTGCAAGATAGAGACCAATCAATGTTGTTAACGCTGCAAATTTCATTAATACTCTACTATAATTCTTAACTGATGACATAGAGATAAAGAATGGAATAATATAACCAAGAACCATTGCTGTCCAGAATTGAGTATAATAAGCTCCACCTGAATGAACATACTCTAATGTTGCCTCAACTTCTGAAGCTTTAAATGAGAAGAAGTACTCTCCCATATACATTAAGAATGAGAATAGTACAGATAGACCTAAAATCCAAGCTAAATCTCTTCTTGCTCCATCTGACCATTTTCCTGAAATTAAGATAAGTGATGCAGAACCAACCATAAACGCAGCTAATAACATCTGAATAATCTCTGCTGGTGCAGCCCATAACTCTCTAGCACTTGCCTCTGCCATAATAATAGCTGTATACATAGTAACTGGAAATGCCAATAGTACTACAAATGGGAATATCCCTTCATAGAAACCACTTATTGCTCTTACTGATTTTGCTAAAACACAATGTTTACGAACATCTTTGAACTCATCAAAGAATCCAATAAGTGCCATAATTGTAATCAACAGTGTAAATAGTGATGCCATCCATGCACCAACAGTAATTGCTGAAGTCCAATGTGGGTGTAAGAATATATTTACCATTCTTAGTGGTTGATGTAAATCTAATAGTGTAAAGAGTAAAAATACATTTAATGCAACAAATGAGATAAGTGGCATTAACCATCTAAGATTTGGCATATCCTCTTTTTTGTGTCTATATAGTAGATAAGCACCAACAAGAATAACCCCTGTACCGATACTTTTCGCCCACATATTAAGTGTAATCATCCAACCCCATATAATCCCTGGAAGTGGAACATCAAGTGTAACAATAGCTTGAGTAGCTTCAATTGTACTAACGTGATCCATTAGTGACCTCCTTCTTCATGTGATGCATCATTTGACATATCTACAAAACTCTCATTTTTTAAATGGTCGTTGTGACCTCCAAAAATTGGTGCTAAAAATCTATCTAACATAGAGTGGTGTGGGTCGCCAATCTCTTTTAGATGTGTAATGTTATTAAAGAGTCCATAACCTTCAATTCTCTCATGCGCTAAAGGATTAAGTGTCTGATTTCCTCCACCTACATAGAAGTGTTTAGGGTCGGTATGTTTTTCTGGTTTTCGTACTTGAACATCACCTTGATGAGCAGTAATGTAGTGAGATATTTGTGAAGTTTCATCTTCTATATCTCCAAAGATATTTGCTTCAACAGGACAAGCAACTACACAAGCTGGCATTAAACCACCCTCAATTCTATGAGCACAATAGGTACATTTATCAGCTGTATTTGACTCTGGGTCCATGTAAATTGCTCCATAAGGACACGCCATCATACATCCTGCACACCCAATACATCGTGAACTATCAATATTGACAATTCCATTATCGAGATAATGCAGTGCAGATACTGGACAGATTCTCTCACATGGTGCACTCTCACAGTGATTACATCTCAATGGTGTAAACGAACGTGATGTATCAGGGAATGTCCCTATATCTATATATTTTACACGCAAACGCCATGAGCTTAATGGCACTTCATTTTCAACTTTACAGGCAATCTCACAACCTTTACAACCCATGCAAAGGTTTAGATCGACTAAAAAACCTAACTTCATGTTTCCTCCTATCTTTTTGATAATAATTATTATATTTAGGGATAATTCTAAATAATGAGTAAATAATATCATTTTTTATAAAAAAAAATCATTATTTTATTATTAATTTGGAATTAATTAAAATTAGTGCTACTTTATTAACACACTCATAATTATAAAAATCAAAAAAAATGATTTTTATCATAAAAAATATATATTAAGGAGTTAAAATGTTAACAGAAAACCATGATTTAAAGGGTTCGTTAGAGGAGTTTTTGAGACTTTTAGAAAAAAGAGACTATTTTGAGGCACATGAAGTGCTAGAAGAGGCTTGGCATCCTCTTAGAAAATCAAACCACCCTCTTAAAAATCTAGCTAAGGGATTGATAAATGGAGCAATCTCTTTTGAGCATATAAAAAGAGATAAAAAAGATTCAAAAAGAAAAGCGTTAACTACTCTAAAGTCATTTGAACGACATAAACATCTATGCGTTGAGGATATTGAATATTTTGAACTCTTTAATAGAGCCTGTTCAGAGATAGAAAGCTTAAAAAAGACCATTAATCATCTATAAACCAAACTTTAGATAGAATCGCGACAATTATAAAAATAGGAATAATTCAATATGAGTTTAGATATAACTAGCTTAGTAAAAAAGTATAATACCCCACTATATGTATATGATTTCAATACAATTACAAACCGATATGAAGAGTTAAAAGATGCGTTTGGTGGCAAAAAGTCATTGGTAGCCTATGCAGTAAAATCCAACTCCAACTTAGCTGTACTTCGTCATTTAGCCAATCTTGGAGCTGGTGCTGACTGTGTTAGTATTGGAGAGGTTAGACGTGCATTAAAAGCAGGTGTAAAAAAATATCGTATTATATTTTCAGGTGTAGGAAAGAGAGATTCTGAGATTCGTGAAGCTTTGGAAAAAGATATTTTACTTATCAATTTAGAGAGTGAAGCAGAGATGAAACGTGTTGAAATGATAGCAAAAGAGTTAAATTTAGAAGCTAGAATTTCTATACGAGTAAATCCAAACGTTGACCCACAAACACACCCATACATCTCAACAGGATTACATGAAAATAAGTTTGGTGTTAGTTTAGATAGTGCAAAACGTATGTATATATATGCTAAAAAATCTAATCATTTAAATCCTATTGGTATCCATTTTCATATAGGTTCACAGCTTACTGAACTCTCTCCCATTACAGAAGCGTGTGGAATTGTAGCTGATTTAGTACGTTCATTAGATGCGATTGGTATAGAGATTAAGTTTTTTGATGTTGGTGGAGGAATAGGTGTAGTATATGATAATGAGGTTACCATTAGACCTGCTGATTATGCTAAAGCTATTTTGTCTCAAATCAAAGGTTTGGATATGACAATTTTAAGTGAGCCAGGTAGATATATGATGGCAAATTCTGGAATATTTTTGACCTCGGTTCTATATGAAAAAGTCAATGGTAATAAACGTTTTGTTATTGTTGATGGAGCAATGAATGATTTACTCCGTCCAAGTCTCTATAACGCTTATCATAAGATAGAGGCGATAAAAAAGGAGGGAGAGGAGAAGTCTCTAGCTGATGTAGTAGGTCCTGTATGTGAAAGTGGGGATTTCTTGGGTAAAGATGTAATGTTACCCAAGATGAATCATCATGATATTTTAGTCGTTCACTCAGCAGGTGCGTATGGATTTACCATGTCAAGTAACTACAATACACGTGGACGTTCAGCAGAAGTTGCTATCTTAGATGGCAAAGATTACCTCATCAGAGAACGAGAGAGATTTGAAGACCAGATAAGATTAGAAGAGAGTTGCGATAGCAGTTGGCAATCGTAGTATAAATATAAAACGAGGAAAAATCATGACATTAGATGAGTTACGTACTAAAATAGACACCATTGACGACCAACTTTTAAAGCTCTATAATCAACGTATGGAGTATGTAAATCAAGTAGGAGAACTCAAAAACACAACAGGAGCACCCATCTATCGTCCAGAGAGAGAACAGGCTATTTTAAATCGTTTAAAACAACAAAACGATGGCAAATTGACTGACGAGGCGATTGATGCTCTCTTTTTGGAACTCTTTGCTGTATCAAGGAATCTCGAAAGACCAGAGGCTATTGCCTATCTTGGTCCTAAAGCCTCATTTACACATCAAGTAGCTGAGAGTAGATTTGGAGCTATGAGTAGATATATACCAATGGGTTCTATCAAAGCTGTCTTTAGAGAAGTCAACCGTGGTACAGCTAAGTTTGGCGTTATACCTATCGAAAACTCATCTAATGGTATCGTTAGTGATACAATTAATTGTCTAAAAGAGTATGATTTAAAGATAATAGCAGAGATTTTTATGGATATACACCATACATTGGCTACTAGATGTGACTCTATCAATGAGATAAAAAAGATATATTCAAAAGATATTGCTTTTGACCAGTGTAGAATCTTTTTACAAGATTGTGGATTAGATGAGGTTGAACTCATTCCAATAGAGTCGACAGCAAAAGCAGCAAAACTTGCAATGGAAGAGGATAACTCCGCAGCAATATGTGCTAATGTTGCAGCCAAACTCTATAACCTACCAATTCTATTTAGCAATATTGAAGATTGCGATAATAATAAAACCCGTTTTTTTGTTATAAGTAATTTTGATAATTTAATATCAGGTAATGATAAAACATCTATGTTAGTCTATCTCAAAAATAGACCAGGAGCATTAGTAGAGTTTTTAAATGATTTTGAACGATGCGAAGTCAACTTGACTAAAATAAAATCACATATAGTAGAGGGAGAATCTATCTTCTTTATTGAGTTTAATGGTCATCAAAAAGATTTACATATTATAGATATAATAGAGAGACACAAAGATGAGGTAAAGATACTAGGCTCGTATATCAAAGAGAACGATGACATATAAAGGATATAAAATGAGATTTAACGATACATTAAAAAATATAAAAACGTATGAAGCAGGAAAACCTATAGAGTTGGTAGTAAGAGAGTTTGGAATTGATGCCAAAGATGTTGTAAAATTAGCATCAAATGAAAACCCTAATGGGTGTAGTCCTTATGTAGCTAAAGCGATTGCCAAGAGTGCAAATAAGGCATCTCTATATCCTGATGACTCGATGTATGAGCTAAAAGATGCCCTCTCCTCTAAATTTTCGGTAACAAGAGAAAATATTATTATCGGTGCAGGTTCTGACCAAGTATTGGAGTTTATATCTCGTGCATTACTTATGCCTAATGACTCGGTGCTTATGAGTAGAGTTACCTTTGCCATGTATGAGATTTATGCCAAACAGATGGGTGCAAAGATTATCAGAACACCAAGCTATCAACATAGAGTTGATGAGTTTATAGAAGAATATAATAGACATAAACCAAAAATTGTATATATCTGTACTCCAAATAATCCAACAGGAGATGCTACATCAAAAGAGGACGTTTTAAAAATTATTAATGCAATTTCAGAAGATACTCTAGTAGTTGTAGATGGGGCATATATGGAGTACGCATCATCAAAAGATAAAAAATATAGCATAACTCCAAACGATTTGATAGAGTTTGAAAATGTCATATATCTAGGTACATTCTCAAAAGCCTATGGATTAGGAGGAATGCGTATAGGATATGGTATTGCCAACACTACTCTTATAAACGAACTATATAAAATGCGTCCACCTTTTAACATTACAACTCTATCGCTATTAGCAGGTATCCAAGCGTGTAAACATGAGGAGTTTGTAGAGGAGTCTATTACTTTACACAGAGAAGAGATAAAACGTTATGAAGCGTTTGCACAAGAGTTAGGTTTTGATTATATAGATAGCTATACTAACTTTATAACCTATCTCTTTGATGAGACTATTAACTCCACAGATATTTCAGATAAATTACTCAAAGAGGGTGTAATTATTCGTAACTTAGCCTCTTATGGTATGAATGGTGTACGTATCACTATTGGAACTAAAGAGCAAAATGATAGACTCTTTTCAGTTTTAAGGAGAGTATTGCCATGAATAAGTTTGGAGATTTAAAAACAAAAAATATAGCAGAACTAGAGGATATAGCACGACAAGTACGTCAAAAAATTTTAGATACAGTTAGTAAAAATGGTGGACATCTAAGCTCTACCTTGGGTGCGACTGATATTATCGTAGCCCTACATGCTGTATTTGATGCAACAAAAAATCCCTTTATCTTTGATGTATCACATCAATGTTATGCCCATAAGTTAGTAACGGATAGATGGGATAGATTTGATACTTTACGTCAATTTAATGGTCTAAGTGGTTATACCAAACCAAAAGAGTCTGATAGTGACTACTATATGGCAGGTCACTCCTCTACCTCTATCTCTTTAGCAACAGGAGCTGCAAAAGCTATTGCTTTAAAAGGAGAGCAAAATGAGCGTATCCCAATAGCAATAATTGGTGATGGAAGCATGAGTGCAGGTATGGTTTATGAAGCGATGAATGAGCTAGGCGATAGAAAATATCCTGCTATTATTATATTAAATGATAACGAGATGAGTATCGCATCGCCTATTGGAGCATTGAGTAGAGTACTATCTCAAACTATGGCATCTCCTTTTTATCAAAAGTTCAAAAAAAAGACAAAAGAGCTATTGGAATCTCTACCAAATTCAGCTACATATATGGCAAAAAGGT
>JALSOO010000169.1 GCA_026986355.1 Campylobacteraceae bacterium
CATTTGACTACTATACACAAGATAATACAGCCAAATCATCAGATAGTGACTATGTCAAAATTAATAGCACAACTTATAATATTCAAGAGGGTTCACAAGATATAAATATCTCTGTAACTATTAATGGAGATACCAAAATAGAAGAAGATGAACTATTTTATCTAAAATTTAAAAATGAGAAAAATATTGTTATTAGTGGGCATACAGCTAAAGGGCATATCTTAAATGATGATGGCTCATACCCAAATCTCTCTTTTGATAATAACTCTTTCTCTATTGTAGAGGGTAATAGTGGGCAAAAAGATTTAAACTTTACCATTACGCTTGATGCACCTGCAATAAGTGGCTCATCATTTGATTACTATACCCAAGATAGTAGTGCTAAAGTGAGTGATAGTGATTATGTTAAGATAGATAGAACAACTTATAATATTCCTCTTGGAGTGACACAGTTTGCTATTCCTGTCACAGTCAATGGAGATACCAGAATAGAAGGAAATGAGAGATTTTATCTAAAAATAGACAGTGAGCATAACTTAACTATTTCAGGAACACAATCCCCTTATGGTCAGATAAATAATGATGATGGTAACTATCCAACCATTGCAATAGAGGCAAATCAGACGAGTTTTATAGAGGAGAATAGCTCTAAAGTAGCTGTTGATTTTACTATTAAACTAGACATTCCAGCTCCAGAAGATGGAACATCAGTTGAGTTTAAAACCGTTGATGATGGAGCAACTCTTTACGATAATGATTATGATAAGATTGATAAAACTCTAGTTACATTTAATCAAGGAGAGCAGAGTAAGAGCTTTAGAGCCTATATCAATGGAGATACCAAAGTAGAGGGAGATGAAAACTTCTATATAGAGCTTCATAATCCTAAAAAAGGAACTCTTGCACGAGAAGCTAATGAGTTAATTATAACTATTTTAAATGATGATATTCACTCTAATGAACCATTTTTTAGCTGTACTAACACGATGTATATATCTAGTGATACCAATAGAGAAGATGGCAGACGAGGTAGAATGTGGTTACACTCCATAGATACAACAACCTCTCCATTTCAATTTAAAGTACTAGAAGATAATGGAGCAAGTGAACTATACAATGCCACTGCTTATAATGCTGATGATAATTATATTTATGGACTCTACCATAGAGATTTAATCAAAATTACACGAACAGCTGATGTGATTAATCTTGGAAAGATTACTGGATTACCTGCTAGATATGATAACAAACAGCTCTATGCAGGAGCTATATCTAATGGATACTACTATGTAACAGGACGTGTAAGTCCAATGCAAGAGCTATATAAGATTCGTCTAAGTGACCTAAATGTCACAACAATTACAATGAGTCAAAAAGTAGCCATTCAAGATTTCTCATTTTATAAAAATATTGATAACAATGCTAGTGATGGAAGATTTCTCTATGGAATAGATAGAGGTGGGAAACTTACTAAAATAGATGTAACTAATGGAGCAGTTAGTCAAATAGGTTCAGACCATACAGGATATGAGTTTGACTCCACCTTCTCCGATAGAAATGGTCGTCTATTTGCCAATGATAGTAATGGAAATGGATTTTATGAGTTTAACCTACAAACAGGAGCAAAACTTTTCCTCTCTAACTCACAACCTGCTACCTACAACGATGGGGCAAACTGTATTGATGCAGAGCTTATCTTTAATGATTATGGAGATGCACCACAAAGCTATGGAGAGGCACGACACAAGATTGCCAATGGTATTCGTTTAGGGACAAATGCTGACCATGATATTACCCCATACTACAGTATTGGAGCTAATGGCGATGACAACAACGGAACAGATGATGACGATGGTGTTACTCTAGCTGATGGGGGGGAACTAAATGGAGCATATTTTGAGCTTGAAAAAACTCATAATCTAAAAGTAACCCTATCAAAAGAGGCTTATCTCAATATTTGGATAGATAAAGATATAAATGGTCATTTTGATAATGCCTCTGATTTGGTCTATCATCAACAACTTACAGCAGGAACGCACACCATTAGTTTCTCTTTACCAACAGGATTAACAGAAGGAGTACAAACCTATCTAAGAGCCAGAGTCTCATCAAAACAGAATATGAACCCAACAGGATTTGTAACCGATGGAGAGGTTG
>JALSOO010000170.1 GCA_026986355.1 Campylobacteraceae bacterium
CATTAGGTGCAGAGATATAGAACATAGCATCTATCTTTCTCTTTTCTAACGCTTTAATAGCCTCTTTATCTGAGTAAAAATAGAGTTTACTATTAAAATTATTGATACCTACAAGGTTTAATAACTCCCTTGCAATAGGTCTAATACCAGAACCATTTATAGATATAGATATTTTTTTACCTTTTAGAGTTTTTAAATTGTTTATACTACTATTATTAGTAAAAATCCAAATAGGTTCATACGCCACATTTGCCAACGCCAAAATACCTTTTTTTTCAGTTCCAGCCTTAATAAATGCAAAATCTACCTCGGAATTAAGCAATCTATCTTGGGAATCAATAGAACCCTTTGTCTCTATAAGCTTAAGGGTTATACCATTTTTCTTTAACTCCTCTTTATATTTTAGAGCATCTCGATAATAAGCAGAGCCTTTAGTTCCAATAGCAATTTTAATAATTTTATTATGATTATTACTATCCCATGCTATATATAAAACAGGCAAAAGTAAAAAGATAATAAATACAAGAGAGAGTTTTAAAAAATTCATAAAACTATTATATGATGAATAAGATAAAAAAGAGATGAGCTAAAATAGCTCATCAAGAGGGGAAGAGTTGATTAGGCAGGTATAACAGATACTCTTTTTTTGCCTTTAGTAACGTTGTCAAATTTAACAACACCCTCAATAAGTGCAAAGATAGTATGGTCTTTACCCATACCTACGCCTCTACCTGGATGAACTTTTGTTCCTCTTTGTCTGATAATAATATTACCTGGTATAACTGTTTCACTACCATATTTTTTTACGCCTAAACGACGACCAGCTGAATCACGGTTATTTTGAGTTGACCCTTGACCTTTTTTGTGTGCCATATAATGCTCCTTCTTTCTTTTATAAAATAAAGCTTACGCTATGCTTGTAATTCTAACTCTAGTAAAGTCTCTTCTGAAACCTCTTTTAAGTTTTGAATCTTTTCTTCTTCGTTTCTTATAGATAATCACTTTTTTATCACGACCTTCGTTGATTACCTCACCTTTAACAACTGCACCCTCTACAAAAGGCGTACCTACTGTTAACTCTCCATTATCTAGTGCAAGAACTTCTTTGAATTCTACTGCAGATTTTGGTTCAAGACTCATTTTGTCAAAGCAGATAATATCTCCCTCTTTAACTTTGAATTGTTGACCACTTGCTTTAATGATTGCGTACATTGCAAACCCTTCATTAATATTATTATTCAGGAGAGACTAAAAAACTCCCTGCTTTTAAAAAGTTTGAGATTATACCCAAAAGATTTTTAATTCTATTTTAAAGATTTAAATATATGAATTTTAATTTAATTAATAGCAATTTATCTCTACAATTAACGATAAATATGCTACTATTTTTAATAAAAAAATACTTAAGGAGCTATTTTGAAAAAGTTATCGTTTATTTTTCTACCCATTCTATTTTTTGCTTATGTCGCAGGAGAGACATATCTAAAATTACACCACTCTAGCCTATGTGAATCAACAGGCTGTAAACTAGCTGATAGCCTTCTGCTTTTTGATAGTATCTATCTCAACTTTATAGGTATGTTTGCAGGTTTAGCTATTCTTATTACTGGTATACTTGCCTATAAAAAGGTTATCCACGAAAATCTATTCTATATTGTTGTAGGCTCTTCTCTACTTTTTGAGACTATTATGCTAGGTTATCAATACTATGCATCTCCAGAGATGTGTAAATTCTGTATGGGTGTCTATACTTTCTTGGTTCTTATTATGCTTACAGCATCATTTAGATACTTTATCGTGGCAATGATAGGAGCTGTATCTGTATTTATGGCATTAAGCTTTTTAGCTATACCTCAATCAAAAGCTTATGTTATCAATGATGGTACATATCTAATCCAATCCCCAACATGTCCTCACTGTAAAAAGGTAAAATCATATATGAAAGATAACTATATAGAGTTTACTAAAATAGATATAAAAGATATAGAGGCTCAACACTTCGCTACATTCTTGAACTTTAAAACTATTCCTATCTTAGTGACAAAAAAAGGTTCTCATATCAAGATTATTAATGGAGACAAAGATATTATAGAAAGCTATAAATCTTCTACCAAATCAAACAAAGATAGTAATAGT
>JALSOO010000171.1 GCA_026986355.1 Campylobacteraceae bacterium
GTAGGTATCATAAATGATGGAAAAGAGGTCACAAGAGACTCTCTAAGAGATGAAAGACTCTCTCGATATGAATAGTATTTTTTTAGATACCAATTTCTTTTTGGATATTTTTGATGTTAAATGAGAAAGACATAGCAAAGCAAAAGAGGTATTAGAACTTTTTTAGCTCATAAGGTAGAACTCTATACAAGTTCAGATATTATCAGTACCATCTCCTATTTTTTACAGAAAAAGCTTGACCTCAAAAGCTCTGTAACCAATATTGATTTTATTGTTCAAGAGGTTGTTATACTTGTAGCAGATAATGAGGATTTTATAAAATTAAATCAAATAATTCTTGAAAAGCTAGAAGAGGATAGTGATTTAAATATCGACTATGAAGATTGTATGCAACTATTTTTGGCAAATAAGTATAAAGTGCAAAATATACTGACTAGCGATAAGCGTTTTTGTAAAGGGATAGAGGGTAATTATTTTGTGAATATTCTTGGTTTAGAGGATTGTTTTAGTGATTGAGAATTTAAAATAAAACTTTCCAAGCCAAAAAAGCTTGGAAAAAGATACAAGAGGAGAAGAGACTAAATCTCTTCAGCTTCTTGAACGTCATATAAAATGTCGTCCATTGGGTGTCTATACATTGGCATTGCAAGTCGTTTTTCATCAAGTACGTGACCGATAAATCCGATTGAGCGTCCAACGATGAAGAATGCGTTAAGTGTACCACTTTCGATAAACTCGTTAATCTCTTCTTCTTCGTAACCTAAGGCTCTCCACATATCTACCATAAGGATACCGATAGTACCATCAACATTAAGAATGAGGTTCTCTTTCTTAGAAGTTGTGAGTGCTTCAACGGTTCTTGCATAGTCAAGAAGTGGTGTTGCAGGGAAATGTTCATTGGCAAAGTTCATAAGCCCTGTCACTCTAAGGTCTGGGTTTTTAAGAGATTTAATTCTGTGCCCAATTCCAGGGATTGGAATACCTTCGCCTTTCATGTATTTCAAGAATGCTTTAGGGTCAAGGTCATTGTCATCTGCATATTTGAAATATTTAGCAGCACCATCAATTGCTCCACCAAATCTAGGTCCAATAGTAAGAAGTCCAGTTACAAGTGACTCAACAACTGATTTTCCTGCACGTGCCGTTACTTTTGCATTGTGAGCTCCACTTACAGCTGGTCCGTGGTCTGCTACAGTTTTAATAACAGTCTCAATAAACTCTGTCGCCCATTTTGGATACTGTTTTTTGAACCATAATAGAGAGATAACATCGCCAATTCCTTTTCCTGTGTCAGGTGTAGCAACACTAGAGATTGGGAAACCTGCGTAAGTTGCCTCTTCTCCTCTATCATCAGAGATAGTACAGATAAACTGTTTTGGTCTTCTAACTTTTGGAACAATAGCTATTTCAGGCTCAGGAATTGGGTCAAGATTTAATGACTCAAAAACCTCTCTGATTTTTGCAGGTAGGTCATTAAATGTTGCAGGTACATGTATTCCAGCCTCTGCCATTGCTCTGTTTTTATACTCTGCTGTCTCCATTTCGCCATTTGCAGATGCTCCTGCGTGACCAAACTGAACACCACTATCGTAATATTTAGCAATAGTACCAATACACCAAGCGATAATTGGTTTAGTAATTTTTCCACTCTTAACTGCTTCAATTACTTTGTACTCTTCTGTACCACCCACTTCTCCAAGTAAAATCATATATTTTACATCTGGATTTTTCTCCATTCTAAGAAGGTTGTCAATGAAAACTGAACCTACAAATCTATCTCCACCAATAGCAACACCCTCTGCAATACCATCAGCATTGATAGAGATGATGTTTGAGAGTTCGTTGAAAAGTCCACCTGAACGGGTTACAAGTCCACAACTTCCTGCTCTATGGAGTTTAGAGTTAATGATATTTTCAATCGTTCCACCAATATTTGCTACTTTAAATGCACCTGGAGTAATTGCACCAACAGTTGCAGGTCCAATAACAGTTACATTTTTCTCTCTAGCTGTTTGGTTCATCTTTCTTGCTAATCTCTCTGGGATTCCCTCTGCTGTAATCATCATAGAACTAAATCCACCGATTTCAAGTGCTTCCATTGTTACACTATAAGCTGTTCTAAATGAACCAAAGTT
>JALSOO010000172.1 GCA_026986355.1 Campylobacteraceae bacterium
TGTCTTAAGTAACTCTAGTAATATTTTTGCTTTTGTGTATTGCTCCATTATCGCCTCCATTTTTTTAAACTAATTAAAGTAAAATTTTCCTTTAAAAGTTATTCAAAATTTCATTGGATTTGGCTGATAATGAGTAAAAAAAGACCTTATTCTCATGTGAAGAAACAACGAGAAATTAAAGAACTGCAAAATAATATTTGTATTGTTTGTTTGAATACTGAAAAAAAAGAAGCTAGAGGACATCATTTAATACCATATTCTGAAGATGGAAGTAATAATATTCTTAATTTTACTACCTTATGCAATAGTTGTCATATCAAATATCATGCAGGAAAATTAAATATAGATATTTATCGTTTTTAATTATTTAAATTATAATAAATTTTTTTAGCCAATATCGTAACCACAGGCACACTAACACTATTCCCAATCTGCTTATAACTTTGAGCCTTATTAGGCTCAATCCAAAAGCTATCTGGAAAGCCTTGAATTCTTAAACACTCTCGTGTAGTAAGTTTTCGCATTTGGCTAACCAATACTGGCACATTGTTACCTCCTGTTTCCATTTTAGCTGTTAGGGTTAGAGATAGTCCATCGTATCTAAAGGTGGCTCTTGATTTTCTTATTTCATAAGCTACTTCAACATCAAACTTATTTCAATCTACTCTATCTCTCTTTTTAATTCCTTAATCCTAGATAAAATACCCACTATCTCATCTGTTTGTGGTAGGGTACACTCTTCTACTATGGAGATATTCTTGTCTACTATATTATCCTCTTTGTTAATAGTTACAACTTTTCTAAATAGATTACCAATATTCTCAATAACCAAATTATATCTTAGTCGGATTGTAGATAGTGGAGTACTTTTCTTATCCTCTACTTCTATCTTTTTTTGTTGAGTTGGAAATCTCTCTTCTATGCTACTGTTTTTATCATTTACATACTCTTTTTCATCTAACTTTCTATTGTCTTCATACTTTTGAATATAGACATCTTCTATATTTGAGTAGCCCATTGCCACCATCTCTTGGGCGATTTTATTGTATATAATGGTATCTTCTGAACTTATCCAAAAGTGTATATGGTCGGAGTTTTGTGTCTTGTCCGAAGCATGAAACTCTACTATGCCTGAGACACCCAAATCATGTATATAATCAGCTAGATGTTCGAGAGCCTCTTCTATATCACTGTAGCTATAATGCTCCATATTCATTGCATTAAAGACCATTCTATATACTACACCATATCTGTTTAGGATATTGGCTATATTTGCTTTATTTCTGATAAATTTACCACTTTCATCACGAGCTAAAGCCTCTGCTAGGACTCTATTTTTTAGTATGTTGTTACCCTCTTTATCGTGAGAAATTTCAGAAAAAGCTATTAAATCTTTGGAGCGTAAAAAACTGTTACTAGAACTTCCTCTACGTGCCATTATTTATCCTTTTTTAATGACTCTATCTCTCTTAAGAGTTCACTATTTTTTGACTCTAGTTGTGTGTTGATAGTTTTTAATAAATTAGTAGCAGATAGCGTTAATCTATTCTCCTCTTTTAGCTGTTCAATCTGTCTTGAATAGTATTTGATTTCAGAATTAGAACGCTCTAACTCTCTTGATAGAGTTATATTTTTGTTTTCTAAACTCTCTATTTTTTTATTTGATTCTATTAATGAAGATTTAACTCTATCATACTCTGCTCTACTCCTCTCAACGGACTCAATAGAGCTTCTCATCTCTTTGATTTGACTCTCTTTCTCTCTTAGTGTATGCTCATATTGAGCTATAAGTTGCTCTAGCTCTACAATCAGCTCTAACTGTTTGTTATTTTTATAAATAAGTGATGCTCTCTCTTCTACCAATTTGGATATATTGACCTCTATCTCTTGTAACTGTTTGGTATGTTGTACCATTATAGAGTCTATGTTTTGATTAAGTGAAGCAATCTGGGTCTCTTTGTTATCAAGCTCTTGATAGAGGCTCTCTTTTTGCTTCTCCAATCTATTTATGATATGATTTAACTCCTCAATCCCTTTATCTTTTAAATATTGTAGTTGAAGTTCTCCTGTAATAGAGGTTTCAATTATCCCTTTGATATATGGATTGTTTGCATAGCGTTGAGAAA
>JALSOO010000173.1 GCA_026986355.1 Campylobacteraceae bacterium
GAGGAGGGGTTGTAGCATCTACACCTTTAGTTAATGGAAGTTATCTATTTGATATTGAAGATGGGGTAAGAGCCAATGCTACTTACACTGTAATTTTAAGTGAGAACAATGGAAGTACTACGGCTTCTTTACCTTCAGATTGGGACAATAATGATGGTGAGAAGAGTCAAAACTCTAAAGCCAATGGAAATGATGGTAGTGCAGATGGTCAATTAAGTGTAAATGTTGTGACTTCAGATGTACCAAATAATGACTTTGGAATTAACAAAAAACCAGAGGCACAAGATGCCCAAGAGCCTCTTCAAGTCAATCCAGGTTCAAGTGCAACGGTTAATGTACCTGATTTAAATGTTTCAGATAATGAGACAGATGAAAATTTAACGGTAAACATTACAACATTACCAAGTAATGCAAGAGTCTATTATGATGGAGAGTTGGTAGTAGCCAATCAAGTGATTCCTAACTTCAATAACCTACTTTTAAGCATTGACCCAGATGCAGGAGAGCAAGAGGTTACGTTTAACTATACCGTAACCGATAAGGCGAATGTAACTTCTGATGTAGCAACGATTAAAATGTCTTTTGCGAACATTGTTATCTCTGGAACACTCTTCAACGATGGAAATGGAGATGGAAATGTTAATGGTACTGCGACGAATAATGCTGATGGAAAAGCACTTTATGCAAGTTTGGTAGATGCTAATGGTACATTAATCGCTTCTAAGCCATTAAATGCTGATGGAACATACCGTTTTGAAAGTGTTGATGACCTTATGCCAAATAGAAACTATATGGTGGTTTTAACAGATATTGCTAATACTAAAACACCTAAACTTCCTCTAAACTGGACAAACAAAGATGGTGAAAACATTGGTCTTAGTGGACTCGATGGAGATTCTGATGGGATTGCGTGGGTTAATTTAGCAGAAGCAGACATTGAAAACATTAACTTTGGAATTAACAAAAAACCAGAAGCAGGTGATAAAACCGAAGCGTCTCAAAGTAACCCAGGAAGTACCAATCAAGTTGTTGTGCCAACATTGGAACTAGCAGATAAAGAAGATGGAACACCAACGACGGTTGTGATTACAAAGCTTCCTACTAATGGAACACTCTATTACGATGGCGTAGCTGTTGTGCTTGATGAAAATATTACTAATGTCGATACGACTAAGTTTACTTTTGACCCTAATGATGGTGATTTAACAGCAGAGTTTACTTATGTATCAGTCGATAAAGCAGGCGTTCCTTCAGATAAAGCAAAGGTTACAATGCCATTTACAGACTTGAAAATTTTAGGTAATGTCTTTAATGATGGAAATTCTGATGGTACAATTAATGGTACACCAATTTCTCAACCAAATAATGAACAGCTTTATGTAACACTTGTTAATCAAGAGGGTACAGCAGTTGCGTCTAAAAGTGTAAACAGTGATGGTAGTTATGAGTTTGGCAACAGTAATGGTGTCTTTGCCAATAGTAACTATACACTTGTTTTAACTACAAGTGAAAATGTAACAGAAGCTTCATTGCCAACAGATTGGACAAACCTTGAGGGTGAACATATTGGAGCTGATGCAGGAACCGATGGAACATCGGATGGGAAAATTAGCGTTCCTGTGGTCATCTCAAATATTGTAGAGGTGAACTTTGGAATTAACAAAAAACCAGTAGCAGGTGATATAACTGAACCGTTACAGTTAAACCCTGGAACAAATGTAAAAGTAGATGTACCAACATTAACCGTAATTGATAAAGAAGATACAACACCAAATACCATAAAAATAACAACACTACCAACCAATGGTACGGTTTATTATGATGGTGTAGCCGTGACTGCTAATCAAACGATTGAAAATTTTGACAACAGTAAGCTAACACTTGACCCAGAAAATGGTGACCAAACGGTTTCATTTAAATATATAAGTATTGATGAAGCAGGAGACAGTTCAGCCGAAGCTACCGTAACAATGCCATTTGATGGTTTAGAAATTAATGGAAATATCTTTCACGATGGAGACCATAATGGCACAGTAGATGGCACTAAAATAGCAGAGATTAATGGTACAAAACTCTATGTGACACTTTTAGAAGCCAATGGAACAGTGATGGCAACGA
>JALSOO010000174.1 GCA_026986355.1 Campylobacteraceae bacterium
GAGTATTCATCAAAATAGAGTGTTAGTAGTGAGTCAGATGATGAGGTAATATCTATATAGCGTTCTATGTAGGTAGATATAATATAGCTATTTTCTCCATAAAAAAGCATAGCTCTTGGAGGATTTTTATGTAGTAGTTGTTCAAACTCTTTTTGATACATTTTTCGCCCTATTTTTGTCAAATTATAGCAAAAAAATTTATTAATATAATATTAAGTTAAAATATTAATTATTTAAGATAAAATTAATAATATTAATTATATTGACAAGGGATTTTTATTTATGGCTAATACTATTTGGAAAGAGAGACGATTAGAGGTTATTACACTATCTATTTTTGTTCTATTGGTTACAACTTCACTATTAATTATCTATAATTCATACACAAACTATATGCTTGTTGAGCAAGTTAGTATCAATAAGGCATTTATGTATAAAGTACTTATGTTTATCTCATCATTTATTCTATTTATCTCTCTACTACTTCTATTTTTAAAACGAGACTACTTTTTCACGACTAGAGATAGTAGCATTGAGGGTTTAGAGAGTCTATTAGAAGAGATTAAATATAATTCCGACCCTATGAAGATAAAGCAATTTAAACAGATGCTCAAAGAGAAAAATCACTCTGAAATTTATGTTTTAATCTCAAATATGATTAATGAGCTACAAGAGAGTAAAAAGATAGCAGATGAAGCTAGTAGAACAAAAAGTCTATTTTTATCAAATGTCTCTCATGAGATTCGTACACCAATTAATGGGATTATCGGTTTTTCAAAAATTTTATCATCAACTAAACTAGATAGTGAACAGAGTGAATTTTTGGATACTATCAAGAGAAGTTCCCAAGACCTAATGGGTATTGTAGAGAATATTTTAGATGTTTCCAAGATTGAAAATGGTTTGCTTGAAGTTGAGCATAGCTATTTTAATATTATTGATGAGTTTGAAATTATATCAGATATTTATGCTCTTGATGCCTCTAAAAAGGGGATTGATTTCTCTTTTTGGATTGACCCTAGTTTAAATGGATTAGTTGTAGAGAGTGACTCTGAAAAGATTAAACAGATATTAATGAATCTCCTCTCAAATGGTATTAAATTTACAAAAAGAGATGGTTTTGTAACTCTATCTATAAAAAAAGTAAAGCAGATAAATAAGAGCGTCTATATAGAGTTTTTGGTATCAGATAGTGGTATTGGTATCTCTCTAGAGAAACAAGAGAAGATTTTTAAGCCCTTTATACAAGGAGATAACTCTACTACACGACTCTATGGAGGTGCAGGGTTGGGATTGACTATCTCTAATGCGTTAGTGGATATATTGGGAGGAGAGTTACACCTAGAGAGTGTAGAGCAAAAGGGTTCAAAATTCTATTTTATTTTAAAGATGAATCAAAAAGAGCTTTTTATAGATGAGAAAAAAGAGGCTCTAACTATTGCACTTCATTCACCTATTGATGTGGAAAAGAGAGACTCCTACCTATATCTAAAAGAGTATTTATCTACCTTTACGATAACTCCTATTTATAATCTTAGAGATAGTAAACCTCATAAAGTAGATATTCTCTACTTATATAGTCCTGATATTAATAGAGAAGAGATAGATAGAGTCATTGCAAAATACCGTTCTTATAGTCAACTTGTACTAGTTACGAAATTAGATAATCGTTTTAAGATTTTAGATATATCTCCTATCTTTTCACAAATTATCTATCTCCCTGTAACCTATTCAAAAGTTAAAAAAACAATAGATATATTCCATAGAAATAGAAAAATATTCTCTGGAGAGAGTGTTGAAAAACTCTTTAATCTAAAGGCATTAGTAGTTGAAGATAATCGAGTCAATCAAAAACTTATTATTCATACTCTTAAAACTCTTGGTGTGGAGTCTGATTGGGCTGATAATGGGGCAATTGCTGTAGATATGTTCAAAAAAAAGAGTTACGATATTATTTTTATGGATATTCAAATGCCTATTATGAATGGTGTTATTGCAACTAAAGAGATATTAAAATATGAACAGGTGAAAAAAGTAGAGCATACTCCGATTATTGCTGTTACTACAAATAGTTTAAATGGAGATAGAGAGCGTTATCTTAATGTAGGAATGGACGGATATATATCCAAACCTATCGACCCTCAAAAGTTTATAAGTGTTATTCGAGAGTTTTATGAGATTTCATTATAAGTCGTGTATCTCTTTTTCTCTTTTTGCTACAAATTCTCCTTGAATCTTAGCCATAGCGATAGATACACTATCTATTTTCAGAATGATTTTATCAAAAAGCATTACATTGTCGCCTCTTAAATTAACAGTTACTCCCTCAATCTCACACTCCAATATAGCTTTTGCACTCTCTCCTGCTTCTACTATATGGGCTTTAAACTCTTCTCCTATATGTTTTTCTGCCCAACGAGCCAATTTTCTATCTCTAAAATCCCACTCTGCTTTGGTTGATTCACGCTCTAACTCTGAAACCCTTTGAGATAGAGGCTCTATATTTCTAAGCAGATACTCATTTTGCTCTTTGTCATCTGTTAAATCTGCTTTTATAAGACGATGCAAGATAAGGTCAGAGTATCTTCTAATTGGAGATGTAAAGTGGCTATAGTGGCTAAATCCAAGTCCAAAGTGTCCCTCATTATTGGCTGAGTATACAGCTTGTTTTAGAGATTTTATAATCATAGAGTCCACCTCTGGAGCAATCCCCATACTATCTGCCTCTTTTTGGATAGCACGAATAAGTGATGGGGAATCATCATACTCTTTGACAAATAATCCAATAGATGCTAACTCCTCTAACAACTCTTCTAATTTACTAAGTTGTGGTGGTGTATGAACCCTAAATATCGCATACTCAAACCGTTTAGCAGAGGCTTGGTTTGCCAAAAGCATACACTCTTCTATGAGAGAGTGAGATGGTGTACCTGTCTCTATTTGTGTAGCTTTTAGCTCATGGTTTGCATCAATAGTTAGCTTTATCTCTTCACTTCTAAAATCAAAACCATCTTTTAATCTTCTATTTCTTAATCGTTGTGTAATCTTTTGTAGTGGAAGCAGATACTCCAAAATTCTCTTTTCATCTTCTTTTTCGATATATTTTCCACTACTATCTATAATTTTATCTATCTCATCATAGTTAAATCTCCGTTTAGAGTGGATAATAGCTTCAAAAAACTCCTCTTTTATCGGCAATAGAGTATCTCTATCTAGCTCTATTTTTGCTACAAATGCAAGTCTGTCAACATGAGGTTTGAGTGAACAGATATTTTCACTTAGCTCTCGTGGTAACATAGGAAAGGATTTGTGAGGGAAATAGGTGGTAAATCCACGCCGTTTTGCTTCGGTATCTATGGGAGAGAAGTACTCTACATAGTGGCTAACATCGGCAATAGCTACATAGAGAGTATAGTTTTTCATATCAAAATAGATAGCATCATCAAAATCTTTTGCTGTTACTGGGTCGATAGTACAAAAGTCTAAATCTGTTAAATCTATACGGTTTGAGTGTTCACTCCGTTTTACACTCTTTTCTACCTCTTTGGCTTGAACTATACAATCCTCTTCAAATCTATCATCTGCACGTTTATATAGAGCCAAAGAGATTTTCTCATCTACTTTTGGGTTACTTAAATCTCCAAATATCTCTATAACCTCTTCTGTTTGGCTATCTACTTTTAAAACTGTTCCTATCTTGAAGGCTTTTAAATCCATACCCTCCATTTTTGCATTGGTGGGAAGTCCTGTTTTTAGGTCTAAAATCTCAAATATATCAGATTCATTTCTATTGGTATAGACAATTTGATAAACATGAGCTTTTCTAATAACCAATAGAACTTTAGCCGAAGCACGACCACGTCTAGCGATAATACGTTTAACCACCACATCATCATGAGGATTGGCATCTCCAAAATCTTGTGCCTCTACTACTAAATCTTTCTGCTCTTTGGTTTGAGCCTCTACAAACCCTTTCCCCTCTTTGTTCACATAGAGTTGTCCTACACGATATAGTGATTTAAGTCTCCATAACCCATCTATCTCTTCTACTGCTCCAAGTTGTTGTAGTGCTTGAAAGCTATTTTTATCTTCTAGTTCTAAATCAGACTCTTTAAATCCGTTTATAAGTTGTATTCCAAATGGAGACATATATTCTATCCTTCTTTATAATATTTACAAGATTAAATTTAGGCAAAAATCTCCCTATGTTCAACCATCGCACAGTAGTTTTGTACTACAGCAATTCCTGCCTCTTTTACTCTCTCTCCTGCATTATTGTTGATAAGTCCTAATTGTGTCCAATAGACTTTGACATCTCCTCTAGCTATAACAGCATCAGCGATAGCATCAAGAGCTTTTGGTTTCCTAAATACCACAACCATATCTATAGGCTCATCAATCTCTGCTAAGCTTCTATATACTTTCTGACCTAAAATCTCATCATGTTTAGGGTAGATAGGTATCATATTATATCCATTGTCTCTTAGATATTTGGCTACACGATTACTAGCTTTTGTACTATCAGGAGAACACCCTACCACAGCTACTGTTTTGCACTCTTGAAAATATCTTTTCATCTCATCTCTATTTGAGTTGACTCGTGGCATTTCACATTCCATATATAATCCTTAGTTTTGGTATAATTCTACTCATACTATACTAGGGAAAGATAAATGTTAGATTTAAACTCAATAAAAAAAGCACAAAAAAGATTAGATGGGGTTATTGAACATACTCCATTTTCTTATGCCCCTATACTCTCTGAAATAAGTGGTTATAGAGTCTATTTGAAAAAAGAGAATTTACAGCGTACAGGTGCATTTAAACTTCGTGGTGCATTTAATAAAATTGCTACACTTATAGAAGAGGGTAAAAAAGGAGGTGTAGTTGCTGCTAGTGCAGGAAATCATGCACAAGGTGTAGCTTTTTCTGCTAAATATTTTGGTATAGAGGCTACTATTGTTATGCCTGATTCAACACCTCTCAATAAGATTCAAGGTGTCAAAGAGTTTGGTGCAGATGTTATCTTGTATGGGGCTAACTATGATGAAGCTTATGCTTATGCTATCGAATACTCAAAAGAGAGAGAAAAAGATTTTGTTCACCCTTTTACTGATGATGAGGTTATCTCTGGTCAAGGTACAGTAGCCTTAGAGATGATAGAGACTCAAGATGATTTAGATGCTATTATTGTTCCTGTTGGTGGTGGTGGTTTAATCGCAGGTATAGCTACAGCTACTAAGGCTCAAAATCCAAATATCAAAATTATCGGTATAGCTTCATCTGGAGCTCCTGCTATGAAGAACTCTTTTGACTCTAAAAAAGCACATGGTACAAAAAGTGTTAGAACTATTGCAGATGGTATTGCTGTTCGTGATGCTTCACCTATTACACTAAACTATATATTAGATAGAGTAGATAGTTTGGAGTTAGTATGTGAAGATGAGATAGCATCAGCAATTCTATTTCTATTGGAAAAACAGAAACTTTTGGTAGAGGGTGCAGGTGCTGTTGGAGTAGCAGGGTTACTACACAATAAGATAGATATGCCAAAAGGCTCAAAGATAGGTGTAGTATTAAGTGGGGGTAATATAGATGTAACCATGCTCTCACTTATCATAGAAAAAGGTTTGGTAAAAAGCAGTCGTAAGATGAAGCTATCGGTAATAATGGTTGATAAACCAGGTTCACTAATGATGTTTACAGAACTTCTCAAAGAGGTTGGAGCAAATATTGTCCATATCGGTTATGATAGAACATCTATTGACCTTGAGTTTGGAGATGCTGTTGTATCGGTTCACTTAGAGACAAAAGGGGTAGCACACCAAGATGAGGTAAGAGCTAAATTAAATGAGTATGGGTTTGAATTTTCTGAAATTCAGTAGGATAGTTAAGCTATAATACGAAAAAAAATTATATATATAAAAAGGTCTATTCAATGTTTGAAACCGTTATCGGCTTAGAAGTACATGTTCAATTAAATACCAAAACAAAACTATTCTGCTCTTGTCCCACAAGCTTTGCAGAGCATCAAAATAGCAATACTTGCCCTACTTGTCTAGCACTACCAGGGGCATTGCCAGTTGTAAACAAAGAGGCAGGAATTAAGGCAATGAGACTAGGTTATGCGATTAATGCAAATGTCAACCATAGCTCAAATTTTGATAGAAAATCCTATTTCTACCCTGATAGCCCCTCTGCTTATCAGATTACACAACTTCATAAAGCTATTGTTCAAAAAGGAGAGCTATTTATAGAGCTAAAAGATGGTACACAAAAGCGTATAGGTATTACACAAGCCCATCTTGAAGCTGATGCAGGTAAAAATATACATGATGGAAACCACTCAAAAGTAGATTTAAATAGAGCAGGAACACCACTTCTTGAAATTGTATCTGAACCTGATATGAGAAACTCATATGAAGCTGTAGCCTATCTAAAAAAGCTCCACTCAACTGTTCGTTATCTTGATATATCAGATGCAAATATGCAAGAGGGTAGTTTTCGATGTGATGTTAATGTCTCTATCCGTCCAAAGGGTCAAAAAGAGTTTGGAACACGAGTTGAGATTAAAAATATCAACTCATTTAAGTTTGTAGAGTCTGCTATCGCGTATGAAGTCCAACGACAAACAGAAGCTTATGAAGATGGTATCTATGACCAAGAGGTATATCAAGAGACACGTCTATGGAGTGTAGAAGAGGGTGTAACTAAATCTATGAGAGGAAAAGAGGAGGCTGCTGATTATCGTTATTTCCCCGACCCAGATTTACGACCATTAGTAGTAACCCAAGAGATGATAGATGAGGCTCAAAATATGCCAGAACTCCCTGATGCAAAAGTAAAAAGATATATTGAAGAGCTAGGAGTTAAAAAGTATGATGCCTTGGTTCTATCCTCTCAAAAAGAGTTAGCCTACTTTTTTGAAGAGATGCTTAGAAGTGGTGCAGGTGCAAAAAATAGCGTAAATTGGCTAACTACAGAGCTTTTAGGTCGTCTAAAAAAAGCAAATCTTGATATTACAACCTCTCCTGTAACTGCGTCTAAACTTGGAGAGTTGGTCTCCAAAATAGATGATGGAACGATTAGTGGAAAAGGTGCAAAAGATATTCTTGATGTCTTAATGGAAGAGGATAGAGATATATCCGAACTTATCGACTCTATGGGATTAGCACAAGTGAGTGATGATGGTGCTATTTTGGAGATGATAGATAAAATCTTAGATGCTAATCCTGACAAAGTAGAGCAGTACAAAGGTGGAAAAGAGAAACTATTTGGTTTCTTTGTAGGGCAAACTATGAAAGCAAGTAGAGGTTCAGCAAATCCACAAAAGGTAAATGAGCTTTTGAGGGGGAGACTAGGATAATTTGAGATTAACAACTCATTAAGTTAATCTATTAATATAATAGATAGACTATTTTATAATATTTTTTATTATAGAATAGTATTTAATTTAAAAAAAGGAAAAATATGTCAAAACCACTTTTAATCTTTATTGTCGCTCTGTTTCTAGGTGCAATGTTCTTCTTTGGAAAATATCCTGAATATAATCCACTTAATAGTGATAAAAATATATCATCTGATAATGTAATACAAGAGAGTATTAAAAAATCAGACAGAGAGATGGGAGAGCATTAGGCTCTCTCTATTTTAATCTATATCTCACACGTGTAAAGAATGTGGTACTCCAATCAGGAGTTTCAACACTATTCCCATTTGTTCCATCTGTTTTAGTCAACGATAGAGTAGTATCAAATGTCAATCTATTTGCTAAGTAGTATCTAAATCCAGTAGATAGAGAGTTGCTTACTACATCATCTCCTTTGTTATATTTATCAAATCCGATAGCCCAATTATTTTCCCAATCGATTCTATCGGTTAACTCATAGGTATAGATTGCATTGTTTTTAAATTGAAAATCAATCGCTTCATTGCTATCTAAAATTTTATATAGAGTAGCAGTCTCTCTAAACTGTGATTGATAGCCTATTGGATAACCATAGTCAAACTCTGCATCAGCTGTTGTTGAACCACTTTTACCATCATAATTTGATAAAATTTGTCCCAATCCACCTCGTACTTGCCAACCATGGAATCTACCTGAAATTTTTTCTAAATCTATAATCTCATTAATTCTTACAATACCAAATGTCCCTACACCACTTTCTCCGATTACTCCTGCTGATTTTAAAGCTTTTTCCATATCAGAATACCAATACTTTTTATAATCGTTTAGACCATATTTACTTTGATACTCTTCTTTTAGGTCAATAACTTTTGCTAAAGCTATCATTCCTGCATCGGATACTGGTTTTTTGATTATTTTATAACTTTTTAAATCTTCTACAATTCGTATAGCTACAGCAAGTGGTGTCGCATCATACATTCTACCATATCCTGCTCCTGCTCCAACTTTGCTAAATAGGTCATCTGCTTTATCTGCTGTTACCTGTTTTCTATAACCTAAATCTCCAGAACCATAGATAAAAATGGTATCATCATTATTAATATATTTATCAAAATTACCTTTTAGATAGGTATTATAATTATCTTTGGATTTATCTCCTTTGGTTGAACCTTTAGAAAAATCACTATTGGCATTACCATTTAAACCCCAAGAGTAGGGTGCAGAGGTGTGTATGGTCTTAAAACTTGCATCTGCATGTGCATTGTAGCTTGTTTGGTCTTGGTTTCCATCTTTTACTGTTAATTCACCTTTGATATATGCTTCTTGATAGCTACCCTCAATTACTTTATATTCGGTCATCTCAATAGCTGAGAGTGAATTTGTTAGAAATAGTGTCCCTATGAGGGTTAAAGAAAGTTTAATTCTATTCATTTTTATTACTCCATTGTTGAAATTTATATGATTGTATCATTTTATTGCTTATATTCAAATAGTTATAAATTTTGGAAAGAAAAAGCATATAAGCACCTTTTAGCTATAATCGCGACAATAAAAAATCACTACAATTATGGACTATTATGAGCGAAACTACCAAAAAAAATGTATATAACCCAAAAGAGATAGAAGAGAG
>JALSOO010000175.1 GCA_026986355.1 Campylobacteraceae bacterium
CACCCTGAGCAACTTTAATTTGAATCTCTGTTGCACTTCTTAAATACTCAGGTGTAACACCAAATCTTCCAGATGCAACTTGCTTAATCGATGAATTTCTCTCTGTTTTTAATCTCTCAGGGTCTTCACCACCTTCACCAGAGTTCGATTTACCACCAATTTTATTCATAGCAGTTGCAAGAACTTCGTGAGCCTCTTGCGAAATAGACCCCATAGACATTGCCGCCGTGCAGAATCGCTTAAAGATACTATCAATCGACTCAACCTCATCAATACTTATTGGCTCTCTATCTGAATGCAATTCAAAAAAGTCACGAATAAACTTTTTATCTCTCTCATTTACAAACTTTTTAACTTCATCGTATGCACTTTTTTCATTAGTAATAGCAGCTTTTTGCATCGCTCCAATTGTTGGTCGAGAAAAGTCATGAAACTCTTCCCCTCTTCTATACTTATAGAATCCACCTTTATATAGTTTGATTTTCTCTTTTTCTAATGAACTTGTCTCAAATGCTCTATCATGATTGCTATTTAATCTCTGATCTATATCTTCATAACTCAATCCAGGAAGTAAACAAACAGAACCTGCAAAACAGTCATTTACTATCTCTTTACTCAAACCGATAGCATCAAATAGCCTTGAATTACGATATGATGAAATTGTAGATATACCCATCTTAGACATAATTTTTGATATACCAAAGCCCATTGATCTTCTAAACTTTTTAAGCAATAGTTTCATATCTTCTTTTGAAACTTCTAGCTCGTTTTTAGATATTTCAATTACTGTAGAGTATAGAACATACGGGAATATAGATGCAACACCAAAACCAACCAAAACAGCTGCCGAATGAGGGTCAAATACCTCTCCTGTTACTGCTACAATATTTACCAAATGTCTAAGTTTATTATCAAGTAATACTTGGCTCAATCTTCCAACTGCCATTGCCATTGGTATTACTTTATTCTCGCTATCTAAATCTCTATCATCCAAGATAATAGTTCTAGTTCCAGACTCTTTAACTGACTCAACAATACGATCAATAAGTGCATCCAATGAACCTTTTAAATCACTTTTATACGCCGTAGAGAATATTCCAACTTTATAAGCAGGGTCATACTTGCTTGATCCCTCTGTTCCAAACTCTACCAACAAACTGTATTTTTCAGCTGACATTATCGGCATAACAGTTTTAAGCCTTTTTGCATGAAGTGCATCATCGCTTAATATATTTTGAATCTCACCAAAACCTGTATTTAAACTCATTACATTTTTTTCTCTAATTGGGTCAATTGGTGGGTTTGTAACTTGTGCAAACTTTTGCTTAAAGAAATCTGAAAAGTTTCTTTGAGTATTAGAAAAAGCTGCAATCGGCGTATCATCACCCATAGCACCAGTAGTCTCTTTGCCCTCAATAATCATTGGCTTAATAATATCTTTTAAAACCTCTTGTGTATAATTAAAGTACCTCTGCTTAGCTCTAAGTTCATCTTTTGGTATTTTCTCTACATTAATTTTAAGCTCTTTTACACTGTGTGCATACTCTTGAAGATAACTCATATGCTCATTTAGCCACATAGAGTATGGATATAAACCTTTTAGGTAGTCATCAATCTCTTCTGTTTTAATCACTTTATTGTGCTTCAAATCAAGCCCAATCATTTGTCCAGATTGCAATCTTCCTCTATCTGCAATATCACATTCTGGAATTTGCAATACACCATACTCCGATGAAATCAGCAATCTATTATCTTTTGTAATAATATACTTAGCAGGTCTAAGCCCATTTCTATCTAATATACATCCAATATATCTACCATTAGTAACACTAACAGCAGCTGGACCATCCCAAGGCTCAAAACATGTACTTGCATACTCATAAAATGCCCTAAGCTTACTATCCATAGTTGGCGAATTGTGCCAAGGTGCAGGAATAACAGAACGAACTGCCTTAAAGAAATCAACATTGTTAATAAGTAAAAACTCTAAAAAGTTATCCAAACTAGCAGAGTCACTAACACCATCTTGAATAATCGCATCTCTAATTCTATCCATCTCATCAGCAGTAAATACATCCGATTTAGCAATTGCCAACT
>JALSOO010000176.1 GCA_026986355.1 Campylobacteraceae bacterium
TACTCTTTTATATCGACTGTTGTTGATGGAGTTGCTTTTACAATAGCGTTATATCCTTTTTCTACTCTATCCCAACGATTATCTCTATCCATTGTATAGAAACGACCAGCAACGGTAGCGATAGTTATATTTTGGGAGCAGATACTCTCTATCTCCTCTATATAGTTTAGAGCAGATGTTGGAGATACATCACGCCCATCTGTGATAAGGTGTAAAAATAGTTTTTTACCCCTCTTCTCTGCTAGTTTAGCTATTCCTATAATATGTTCTATATGGGAGTGTACTCCACCATCACTAAGTAGACCAATAAGATGTACTCTATTACTCTTTTCTAATGTAGCATTTAGTGCTTTATTCTCTTCTATTGAACCATCTTTTAGAGCCAATGATATTTTTACCAAATCTTGATACAAAACTCTACCTGCACCTATAGTCATATGTCCAACTTCAGAGTTTCCCATCTGTCCTTCTGGTAGTCCCACACTCAATCCATGTGTAGAGATAAGTGTTTTAGGCACATCTCTTAACAATCTATCATAGGTTGGTTTATCTGCATCTTTAAAGGCATTACAGATACTATCTGGTTTACAGCCTATTCCATCGGTAATAATTAAAACAGTTTTCTGAATATTCATCTCTTTACCCCTATCTTTATAAAAATTAAAGTAAAATAACACTTGTTTACTTAATAGACTCTAAATTCAGGATGATAACTCTATGCTCTACTTACTTTACGAACTTTTTGACATCAATATCTTTCAATACATCTCTGTCCGTGCAGGATTTGGATTTTTTATCGCTTTTTTGATTACGCTTTATGCTATTCCTCGCTATATTGCTTGGGCAGTATCACGAAAAACCAAGCAACCTATCAATAAATATGTTCCTAACCATGCTTCTAAGCAGAATACACCAACAATGGGTGGAGCTATCTTTGTAATCTCTACGGTTGTTACAGTTCTTTTGACAGCACAGATAACCAATCCATATATTATTGCAGGGCTTATAACAATTATCGGTTTTGCACTTGTTGGGTTTCAAGATGACTTGGGTAAAATATTGACAGGAGACAATCTAAAAGGGCTTACTAGCCGTGGAAAGATGGCTCTACTACTTGTTATAGCTACTGCTGTTTCGTTGTTTTTAATATTAGTAGCTGATTTTCCTACAACTATCTATATCCCTTTTATAAAAGAGCCTATTTTTGATATGGGTTATTTTGCTATTCCTTTTTGGATTATTGTCTTTTTGGCAACAACTAATGCCGTTAACTTAACAGATGGTCTTGATGGTTTAGCAACTGTTCCTTCTATTGTCTCACTCTCTACACTTGGTATTTTAGTCTATGTTACAGGTCATGCTGTAATTTCAAAATATCTACTTGTACCCAATATTCAAGGGGTAGGAGAGGTAACAATATTGGCTACTACACTATCTGGAGCGTTATTGGGCTTTTTATGGTACAACGGCTATCCTGCAGAGATATTTATGGGTGATACAGGTTCACTTGCTATTGGAGGGGTTATTGCCTATTTGGCTATCATCGCAAAGAGTGAAGCACTTCTGCTCTTAATAGGCTTAATATTTGTTGTAGAGACTATATCGGTTATACTTCAAGTTGGTTCATATAAACTTAGAGGAAAACGTATCTTTTTGATGGCTCCCATTCATCACCATTTCGAGATGAAAAAGTGGGCAGAAAATAAGATTATTATACGATTTTGGATGATTGCCTTTATGTCTAATATTCTTGCATTAATTACACTAAAGATACGATAATGATAAAACCAACACTTTTTGGATATGGACTTACAACTAAAGCTATTGCAAAAAAATTGGGTGGGGGCTGTATCTTTTATGATGATAAAGCCAAAGAGCCTTATAGAGATGAAGATAATAACCAAATCTTCCCATCATCTATGTTTGAGCCTAAATCTAGTCAACTAGAAGTAACTACTCCTAGTGTGCCACCTAAACACCCATTGATTCAATCAGCAGAGAATTTAATGAGTGAATATGATTACTTTGCAGATGAGATGCCTTTTTCTATATGGATTAGTGGTACAAATGGCAAAACAACAAC
>JALSOO010000177.1 GCA_026986355.1 Campylobacteraceae bacterium
TTGGTTTTATCTACATAAAGATACTCACTATTTATTTTAACTTTTTTAAAATTGCTTTCACCGTATATAATTTTTTTCATTTTTTCCTCTTTTATTTTGATGTTCTATCAAACATCTTATATAATCTCCCATTCTATTCTAAAATAGTTTAGTTCTTATCATTAGTATCTATAAACCCACCCCATTATCAGATAGAGTAGAGAAGCAACTCCTGCGATAATCAGAGCGTAAGGCATCTGTGTTCTTACGTGTGATATATGGTCACAGCCACTTGCCATTGATGATATAATGGTGGTATCGGATATAGGCGATACATGGTCTCCAAATATTCCTCCAGAGACAACTGCACCTATCATTAAGGGTATATGAATATCAAAAGTAGCACCTAAAGCTAAAGCAATAGGCATCATAATAGAGAATGTACCCCAACTTGTACCTGTTGAAAAAGAGGTAATAGCCGATACAATAAAAACAAGCATAGGAAGCAACATAGGAGGTATATTTCCATTCATTATTTGAGCTAAGTAGTTTGCTGTACCCAAAAGCTTAATAACATCACCAATTAAAAAGGCTAATAATAGAATAAGAACAATAGGTATCATATCTGCAATACCTGCATAGAGTGATTTGAAATACTCTTTATGTTTTAGATGTCCTCCCACAACATAGTAGAAATAGATAAAAACTAAAGTAGCAATAACAGCATAAAATACAGATGTAGAGCCTGAACCTTTTAGTATATCTCCATTACCTGTGTAGTAGAGTGATATAGGAACCATAGCGACCAAGACAACTAAAGGAAGTATCATCAATAGAGGAGATTTAGTAGAGAAGTAATCAATCTCTTTTTTAAAATCAAAAATATGAGGTCTAACATCTCTCATAGCTCCAATATTAATATCAAAAATAATAACAAAGAGTACAAAAAGAAGCATCAACCATGAGTAGAAGTTAAAAACAATTGACTCCATCAATAACATAATTCCATCTCCTTGAATAACCGAAGAATTAATCGCCGTTACAATTAATCCTAACAACAATGCACCCCAAGCATTAAAAGGAATCAAAGAACAGACAGGTGCAGAGGTGGAGTCACAAACAAAAGCCAACTTCTCTCGGCTTACACCATTTTTATCACATAGTGGACGTGCTACTGTTCCTGCTACTAGTGATGTGATAGAGGACTCTATAAAAATAATAACTCCTAAAAAATAGGCTATCAATAATGAACCTTTTTGAGAATCCAAATGTTTATGTTTTCGATTGAGATAACTAATAAATCCTTTAACCCCACCTGAATCATCTATCAATTTAATAATCGCTCCAACCAACAGAGCAAAGAGTGCTGTTTTGGTTATCCAGCCTTGGGCAAAAAGCCCTACAAAACCATCCAATAGAGCCACAATAGACGCTACAATATTATAATCATGCAAGATTAATTCAGCTAAAAATATTCCAGATAGTAGAGATACTACAACATCTTTTGTTATAATTGCCATAATGATGATAAAGAGTGGTATAAGTACAGAGATAACTCCTAGATTTTCCATAATTTTTCCTCATATAAACTAAAAAAGGATTATAACATATGAAAACAATAACTCTATTAACTTTGAGTTCTATACTATTAATGAGTGCATGTCAAGCAACAAATATATCGGTTAATTCCAATAGTAATATTACTATTCCAGAGGATACAACTCAACTTATAAAAGTCACAACTAAAGGGTGGAATACCAAAGATGGAATTCTACAACGCTATGAAAAAGATAAAAAAGGAGAGTGGATTAAAGTAGGAGAACCCATTAATGTAGTTTTGGGTAGAAATGGTCTTGGTTGGGGATTGGGACTAAACACGATTCCAAAAGGTGCAAAATATATTAAAAAAGAGGGAGATGGACGCTCTCCTGCTGGTCTATTTCGATTGGGTAATGGATTTGGTTATCAAGAATTTAAAATCAACTTCCCCTATGAGAAATATAACAAAAATGACCTATGTGTAGATGATAGTAAATCTAAATTTTATAATACTATTATAGATAAAACAAAAGTAAAAAAAGATTATAATAGCTTTGAACATATGAAGCTAAAAAATAACCTCTATAAATATGGAATTACTGTACAACATAACCCCAATAATATACCTCAATCAGGTTCATGTATCTTTATACATATAAAAAGCCCATCAGGAAAAGGAACAGCAGGGTGTACAGCAATGAGAGAGAGTAAAATTATCAAGATTCTAAAATGGCTTGATGTGAAGAAAAATCCATTATTACTGCAATTACCGAAATAGTAATCGCCGTAATAATTTATAATTAAGATAAAGCAGAGACAGATTTACTCATAATACGAGGTAAAATCATCTTTGCTAATGCCACATTTCCATCATTTTTAAAAATAGCAAAAGCATGAAGATGAACTGAACTATTTTCTCCCGAACATGCCATCAATATTTTAGCATTATCTGTGATAATCTCCATAATTTTTGTTCTCCCTAATGAGAGTTTATGAGATAGAGAATGAGAATTTCGGAATATATCATTAAAAATAACAGCCGTCTCTTCAAGGTTTATCTCATTATTTACTTTATCAGAGAGAAGAATTTCTCCTGTATATTCACTAATACCCACACCCATATAACCATTAACCTGTTTAATATCATCAAATATAGATTCATTTATCATTTCATATCCTTTATATAAATAATATAAGATATTAACATAATAAAACTTTATTGTTTATGTAAGATTAATTAATATTATTTTAATCTAATTTAGATTATTATGTATAGAGATTACAATAAGGTTGTACTATGTCAAAAGAGATAAAACTAACTTCTGTAGATATTATCGTATCTCAATCTGATTTAGAGGGTTTTATTATCTATGCGAATCCTATTTTTTATAAAATTGCAGGATACTCATATGCTAACCTCATCGGAGAGAACCATAATATTATTAGACATCCTGATATGCCAAAAGTTATATTTAAAAATTTATGGGAAAAATTAAAAGATAAACAAGAAGTTTATTGTTTTATTAAAAACAGAACAAAAGATAATGATTACTATTGGGTCTTTGCTTATATCCGTCCCTCTTTTAATAGAGATGGAACAGTTCGGAACTATATATCAACACGCCATGCTATATCAAAAAAGGCAAAATCAATTATAGAACCTCTTTATAAGAAACTTTTAACTATTGAACAGTATGATAGTATTGATGCTTCAGAAAAGCTATTTCAGACTTTCCTTGAGCATAATAGATACCAAAATCAATCAGATAATAATATATTACACAACATACAATACTAAAAAGAGACAAAATGAAAAAAATAGAAGAGTTAGTAAAAGAGATAGAGAATATAAATGGATATATTGGTTCAGCAATATTAAATAAAACTGGAGAGATTATCTATATTGATGAGAGTGAAAATGTCGATTTAGCTTTCTCCTCTAGCCTATTTAATGATACTTTTAGAGCTTTAAATGAAGCCTCTTTGGATATTGGATTTTCTGATTTAATTCGATTGGAAACAGAGAATGAAGAGGGTATGATTTTTTTAATATATGGAAATAAAAAATATAATATTTTTACTATCTTCAATCCCAAAGGAAATATTAGTTTAGCTAAAATTTTATTAGCAAAAGCATTAAAAAAGGATAGATAATAGATGATTAAACTTTTTCAAAAAATATTCAAAAAGCATAAAGAACAAGCATATATAGATACCATTAATATTTTTGAAGAAAATACAAAACTAAATTACAATGACCCTGTTCTTGCTAAATCATTAAAAGTTTTATCATTAAGCAATGTAGACCTAAAATCTATAAAACCTCTAACTATTTTTACTAATTTGGAGATATTAAATATCTCTCATAACAGAATAGAAGATATAGAAGCTCTAAAAGAACTAAAAAATCTAAGAATAATAGATATACGATTTAACAATATAAAGAAACTTCCTAGTTGGATTTTTGAGATAGATAAAGAGAAGATATTTTTACAAAGAGATGACCAACGAAAGGAAGGGATTTTTATAGAAGGAAATCCTTTAGATAAAGAGATAGTAGATACACTACAACAAAATTACTCTAAACAAAAGAGTGAAGAGCTAGAAGAACTTATACCTCTAAATAGACAACTAATTACACTCTTTATACCAAAAGGCTTCTCTTCAAATCTTGACTTATCTAAAGTAAATTCAAGAGATATAAAACTAAATATATCAACGATAGAGTATACTAAAAATAGTCCAATAATACCTAGCAAATTCAAACCTCATTATATTGTTTTAATTTTAAATGAAACAGAGTGCTGTCTAAATCCTCCTATATTAAAACAGATTTCAAAACTCTATAATAAAAGTAAAATATTTTTAATTATTGAAGATAGCAACAGTAGTAACATGGAGGAGAAAATAACATTTTTTAAAACATACAGTAACACAATAAATATTATTGATGTTTATCATGCTTTTGATGAAAAAAGTAACTATTTTATAAAAGAGGAAATTTATAACTATTTAGAAAAGAGTCAAGAACCCAATAGCCTTTGGAAAAAAAGCTGGATAGAGTTACGAGATGAGATTGAAAATAGCAATAAATTAGATATAAATAGAGAAGAGTTTCAAACGTTAGCAGATAAATACAATATAGAAGTAGAGGTAAAAGAGGAGTTATTTACCTACCTAATAAGAGTAGGTTCAATTATAGTTTAAAAGAGAACGTAGACCCTACCCCCTCTTTACTCTCTATCTCAAGGGTAGTGTTATGAAGCTTTAATATCTGTTTGACAATGGCTAGACCTAATCCCATTGAGTTATCCCATGTATGTTCATCAGTTCTAAAAAACTTCTTGGTAACTTTCTCTATATTTTCAGCAGATATACCAACACCTCTATCAATAATAGAGATACGGTTATCTGATATAGATAGAGTAACAACCTCATCAGAGTATTTTAATGCATTCTCTATAAGATTTTTAATCACAATCTCTATAAGAGCTTTATCGGCTCGAACTTTAAAAGAGTCCCCCTCTATATTAATCTCTCTACTGTATCTATCTTCTAAATTTAGTGCTATATCAATAGAGAGAGGTTTAATATCAAATTTACTAAAGTGTAACTTCTGTTTGCCACTCTCAAAACGATTCCATAAAAGTAGACGACTCAAAAGTTCATCTATCTTCTCGCCATTACTATATATTTTATTTAAAAACTTAGTTCGTAATTTAGGGGGAATATCCTCATCATCTGTTAATGTTTGTGCATAGCCCATAATTGAAGCGATAGGATTACGAAACTCATGTGCAATAGCAGAGAGCATATCAGAGCGTTGACGATTTTTTAGTTTGATTTTTGCTGTATATTTACGCTTCTCTTTTTCACGTTTTTTTATCTTTTGGAGTGTTTTGATTAGTTTAATATTTATATTTTCAAACTCTCTTGTAAAAAAACGTGCAGAGGAGTCCAGATTTTTTAAATCTGAACTTCCAGAGAGATACTTGACTACATTTTTAAGCTCTCTACTTACCTGCTTTGCACCAAAATGTACAAATATAATCAAGAGTATTTGAGAGCATAGAAATAGAGTAATATGAAAAGTCGTAGTCTGATAGACTAAGGGTACAAATGCAATCACTAAAGCATAAAATGATGTTACAAAAAGAGTGACAAGAATCACTCTTAGTAAGACATATTTTGAGAGAGAGGGTTTTTTGTTCATACTAATAGAACTTAAGCAACAGACTTAAGATTGTGTATCTCTCTCTTTAACTTATTTATCTCTTTGGTATAATTGGCTAAATCCTCTTGAATCTCTCCAATATCCCACTCTTCTGTGGCTAACTGCAACTCATCATGCTTGATACGATATTGAACTAAAATCTCTTCAATTTTTTTATTTATATTTGCTATTTTATCTTTATTATCTACAATAGTATTATTCATAGTATATCCTTTAGAATGTTTTTATCATAGTAGCAAAAATTTTATAAAGGTTCTCTACTTCTTGGATAGAAGTTCTCTCATTTAAGCCATGAATGCGGTCATTAATCACACCAAACTCTACAACTTCTATACCATAAGGAGCGATATGTCTACCATCACTTGTACCTCCTGCTGTTGATAGTTTTGTCTCTACTCCAGTTACTTCCAATATAGCTTTTTTTAACTCTTTAACTATAAAAGAGTCACGATTAGTAATAAATGGATAAGAGCCTTGCTGAAGTTCTAAATCGTACTCTAAATCTTGAAACTTCTCTTCTATAAATTTTCGTAGGCTCTCTTGTGATGTCTTGGTAGAGTTTCGGACATTAAACATCATCTTCAATGAGTTTGGAGTTACATTAGTTACCTCCATTCCTGCACGAATATCAGTAATAACCAATTTACTAGGAGCAAAATTTTCATCTCCATTATCTAAATCATATCCTGCAATTTGTGGCAATATAGACGAGATATTATGAATAGGATTGATAGCTTTTTCGGGATATGCTGCATGTCCCTGCTTTCCTTTGAGAGTTAAAAATCCATTAATCGAACCTCTTCGTCCTATTTTGATAGCATCTCCCATTTTCTCTTCACATGTAGGTTCTGCGATAATACAGTAATCAGGGAGTAGATTTATCTCTTTGAGATGTTTCAATACTATCTGTGTTCCATACGTTCCATCTCCCTCTTCATCCGAGGTCAAAAGTAGAGATAAACGACCATTAAAATCACTATCCATATCACGAACAGCTTGAACAAAACTAGCTACACCCGATTTCATATCTTGAGTTCCTCTAGCATAGATATATCCATCTTTTATCATCGGAACAAAAGGGTTACTATCCCAACCATCTCCAGCAGGAACAACATCGACATGACCTGCAAAACAGAGATGTTTACCCTCTCCAAACTTTTTTGTTAAAAATAGATTTTTAACCCCACCCTCATTTATCCATGTTGACTCAAAATCTGATAAATAGCTCTCTATATAACTAAGTAACCCACCATCATTAGGGGTAACAGACTCTACACTTAAGATTTTTAAAAAAAAATCTATAACATTTAATCGTTTTTCCATAAAATATATGCCTTATTATTTTTTAGTTTAAGAAACTCTCTAAACTAATAGAATCCAATTCTAAACTATCGCAAACTTCCAATAAAAAAATAAAAGAGAAAGTACCTCTATTTATTTTACTTCTAATAGTATTCTCACTATATATATAATCTTTTTTAAACATTAAGTTAGATAACTCTTTATATGTTATTTTTTTATCTTTTAATATTTTTTTTACGATTTGCTTTGCTTTATGATTCATAAATTAATTATAACATATTTAAAGGATAATTAGGTATAATGCTGCATATATGACACAAGGACGAAGTATGAGTTTTAAAATTTTTTCTACATTTACAGGTGCAGGTGGTTTAGATATTGGATTTCATGGAGATTTTAATTTTTTAAATACTTATTATCCTAAGTTGAATTTTAAAACAGTAAAAGCACTAGAATTAAATAAACAAGCTTGTGAGACTTTAAAAAAAGACAATAAATATTTTAAAGATACTGATGTAATTGAGGGAGATATAACAAAAATAGACCCTAATGATTTTAAAGATGAAAATTATGATGTTTTACTCGGTGGGTTTCCTTGTGTTACATTTTCTGTTGTTGGGAAACAAGTCGGTTTAAAAGATGATATAAATGGAAAATTATATGAAAGTTTTGTTGGATTTGTTGAAGCATTACAACCAAAAATGTTTTTGGCTGAAAATGTAAAAGGAATTTTATCGGCAAATAAAGGTGAAGCTATTAAAATAATCACTAAACGATTTGAAGATACAGGATATAAACTAAAAGTACAGTTAGTAAATTTTGCTGATTATGGTGTACCACAACTTAGACAAAGAGTGTTATTTATAGGAATACGAAAAGATATAAACGATGAGTTCAATATTCCAGAACCAACACATATAGATAATCATATAAGCGTTGAAGAAGCTTTTAAAAAAATAGATAAAAAATGTCCAAATAATAATTTAATGAAACAGTTAGCTACTACAACTGCTAAGCTAGAAGCTATTCCAGAGGGTGGAAATTTTAGAGATTTGCCCCCTCATCTAGCCATTAAAGGACTTATGAGTAATATCTATAGAAAGTTAGATAGAAAAAAACCTGCCTATACGGTTTTAGCCAGTGGTGGAGGTGGAACTTGGACTTATCATTATGAAGAACCAAGAGCATTAACCAACAGAGAAAGAGCAAGACTTCAAACATTCCCTGATGATTTAAAATTTATTGGTAGCAATACAGAAGTCAGAAGACAAATAGGTAATGCTGTTCCTGCTGTTGGGGTATATCCATTTGCTAAAGAGATTGAGAGGATTTTATTTGATTATAATTTAGAATAATCTAAAAAATTAGTTACTTTATTTTTCATATATTCATCAAACTTATCTTTATCTTGAACAAGCTGATAAATATCCTCTTTGCTTGGTGTTTCAGTTGGTATAGCAATTAAAAATCCATCATCTAATAAATTTTTAGGTTTTAATCTTAATTCTAATCTTTTTTTAGCTTTGTAAATTTTAGAATTTCCATACTTAGCATCAATTACACCATTTAAAAAAATTGATTGTTTAATCTCACTATTTTCATCTCTTTGAGTTATTGTCTCTGTATTGATATTATCAATATCCACTTCAAACGCACAAATATAACTCTCTTTTTTGCTACCTCTTAAAAAGAAGAAAAAATAAACACTATCTATATTTTTATCGGTTTTAACATTTACTAATTTTTCTTTCCAAATAGAAGTCCAACCATCAATGATGTCTTGATATTGCTCTTGTTTAAACATAGCATCTAAATTTATTCCTGTTCCTCCAAATTTTTGAGC
>JALSOO010000178.1 GCA_026986355.1 Campylobacteraceae bacterium
GATATTATCTTTAGAGTTTCACATATGGGCGATATGACACGAGCTTATACTGATGTGTTGATAGATGCATTGTATGATTATTATGGTATGGAGCGTAAATAGTGGCAATAGACCCAAAAGTACTGCGTAAAGCTCAACTCATTATGCTTGAGATGTTAGTAGAATTTGATGCTATTTGTCAAAAATACAATCTAAAATATTGGCTAGATTCAGGAACACTTTTGGGGGCTGTGCGTCATAAAGGGTTTATCCCTTGGGACGATGACATTGATTTGTCTATGCCTGTGGAGGATTATAGAAAATTTAAAGATATAGCCAATAGTGAACTCTCTGAAAATATATTTTTTCAGACAAGAGAGACCGACAGTGGGTTTAAATTTGACTATATTAAACTTCGCTCAACAAAGGCAAAAATAGTAGAGTTTCATGAAAAAGATAGAGAGGTAGATTATCATCAAGGGGTGTTTGTAGATATTTTTCCTATGCTAACACTTCCAAATAGTCCATTTTATAAATCCTTTTATGATGACTCTTTTAAATTGGTTCGAGATGTATCAGCCATTAGTCTACATACCCCTAATGGTAAAGATTATCCAAATGTTAGAAAAGCTCTACTTCAAGCAGTTAATGAGATGCACCAAGGGTGGGATAAAAAGGATTTAAAGGTAATATACTCAGCTAAAATGCCAGATGTATCGGCTTGGTTTGATATTGATGAGGTTTTTCCTCTTAAAAAGATAGTGTTTGAAGGTATAGAGTTTTATGCACCTAAAAATCCACAGCACTATCTATCTTCTATCTACTCTTTTAACTTTATGGAGTTGCCTCCATTAGATAAACGAACAATACATGCAGATAAAATTGAATTCCTAAAATAAAAAAGAATAGTATTACACAACTTTGGATATAATCTCTTAAAAAGGATTAGATTATGAACAGTAACGCTTTACGATTTTTAAGTTTTGGATTGGGTGCATTGCTTCTCTTTCATGGTATAGATAAAGTGATGCATGGAGTAGATTATATAGAAAAAATATTAGTAGCACTCAAAGTACCATATAGTCACTATCTGCAATATGGTGTCTATATTGGAGAGGTTGTAGCTCCTATTCTACTAATATTTGGTAAATATATACGAATCTCTGGTGCTATTATAGCTTTTAATATGTTAGTTGCTATCTATCTTGTTAACAAAGATACTATCTTTACATTGGGCGAACATGGTGCATGGAGTATTGAACTTCCAGTTTTATATCTTGTTGGAGGATTAACTCTTGCTTTATGGGAAAAAGATAGCGTAGTAAAAAAATAATTTTTTTAAATTATAAAAGGGTTTATAATGAATAAAAAAATATTTATTTCTCTATTGATACTATTTTTTTTAGGACAAGTTCTCTTAGAAGCCAAAAACAGTAAGAAATCGAATAGTGATTCTGTTTATGATAGTAGTTTCTCCTCAATTTCTCAAAAAGATTGTCAAATTTTAGAGAGTGACAATCTAGGTAGCATAGAAGAGTGTGAATCGTTTGCAGGAATGAAAGTGGTTGTAATAGAGGGCGATACCAAGCAGGGTATTGTACTGACACGAGACAATAAACGATATGAGTTGGATTTTGGTTCTCTTGTCACCCAAGGTTTTATCACATTGCATTCTGATTTAGAGTGGGTATATAGACGTGAGGAGTTTGATAACCCTATTGCCATGATTTTGAGATTAGAGGTTGATGATGATAGTGATGATACTCATGAAAAAGTTATTCCTTACTCTCTTGTAAGTAAAATTACAGAAAAAGATATTTGTATTGTAGCTAAAGTTGAAACTGATGATAGTAAGGATAAGTTGGTACGAGATATAGCTCAAAAGGCTAATAGTATGCCTTGTATATCTATTGGCATAAAAAAATAGATTAATAGTAGTTCTATTAATCTCATTTTGCTAAAATTCCACTAAAGGACATTTTTATGAAAAAACTTCTTATACTTTTACTGCTTACACTCTCTCTATTCTCAAAAAATTCATGTATTGAGTGTCATAGTGGTATTGAGCATATACGAGATACAAAC
>JALSOO010000179.1 GCA_026986355.1 Campylobacteraceae bacterium
TTTTTAGGTTCATGATTTTTAGGTTCATGATGTGTTACTACTTTTTCTTTTGTTGGTTGATGTTCTCTTAATGCAACTTTGGTTTTAGAACCACTATCTTTTTTGGTAGATGTTTCATCTTTTTTATTATCTTTTGAACTATCACTACTTGTTGTTGTAGATACATTTCTCTCTGTCAATCGTGTTCTATTTGCAAGCATCGCTCCTGCAAGACCAGCTGTTGCTACACCTGCTGTTGTAGCTATACCATTATCTTTACCATCTTCGGTCTCTATCATTGCAGAATTTGTTGAACTATTTGTCTCACTTAAGCCATCTTCATCAGTATTCAAGATAAGTCTTGTAATAGCAACTGAAATCACTAAAATAATAAATAGTAGTGCTAGTAGTGTCAATATATTTTTTAGTGGTGTTTTTTTGGAATTATCCAATTCATCTATCTTAATGTCGTGCAAATTTTTATCTGCCATGTTCATCTCCGTTTTTTTAAACAAAGTATAACACAAAAAATATAATTTGATGTAAAAAAATTATATTTTTTTATGTGGAATTGCAATAATATTGTAATTTTGGGGTAAATTCTTGTTTGGAAAGATTTTATAACTCTTTTTGAGCTTGGTATTTAAAAGAGATTTTATATTTTCAACCTCTTTGTAGGCTATATCAAGAGCAATATTATCTCTAGGTATAAATATCTGTAAGAGCATCTCTTCTTCATCTTGGTATGAAAAATAGAGATTAATATTGAGATTTTTTAGTAGATGTTTTACCAAAGCGTAAAAAGCTCTCCAATCTTCTTGATAATACTCCAAAACCAAATAGTTTACTCTACTCTTTTCTATCAGAGGTAGAGCTAACTTAATATCGTGGTTTTGGTGTTGCTTTAATAGCATTGGGGTTAGAGGAGTTGTGATTTTTTTATATTTACTATAAAAAACTCTATTGTTAAAGGTTATTTTTTCAACAATAGAGTTTGTATAAATATAGAAATATTTAGACTCAAACTCTAAATCAAAAATATTAATTTTCAAGGCTAGTAGATTGCCTTATCATAGATAACAAAGTTAGATGCTAGTTCTCTCATCTCATCTTTGATTGTTGCATGAAGTTTAGAATCATCTATATTTTCAAGTACATCAGCTATTTTATTGGCAATAATCTCAAACTCTGCCTCTTTCATTCCACGACTTGTAAGTGCTGGTGAACCTACACGAATACCAGAGGTTACAAATGGACTTCTAGTCTCTCCAGGGACGGTATTTTTATTAACTGTAATACCTGCATCGCCCAAGGCTCTATCTGCATCTTTTCCAGAGAAATCTCTATCTAAAAATGAGACAAGTACCAAGTGGTTATCTGTTCCATTACTAACTACGTTAAAGCCTCTTTTTATAAGTACATCGGCTAATACTTTTGTATTGGCTTTGACCTGTTTTGCATACTCTTTCCATTCGTTAGATAGGTTATATTTAAATCCAACTGCTTTGGCTGCGATTACATGAACAAGTGGTCCACCTTGAAGACCAGGGAAAATAGCCGAATTAATCTTTTTGGCAATATCTTCATCATTGGTCATAATCATACCACCACGAGGTCCTGCTAGAGTTTTGTGTGTGGTTGTTGTCACTACATCTGCATAAGGGAATGGACTCATATGCTCATCGGCACAGACCAAACCAGCAATATGAGCAATATCAGCAAATAGAATTGCTCCTACCTCATCAGCTATCTCTCTAAACTTTTTAAAGTCAATCTCACGAGCATAAGCAGAAGCACCACAAACAATAATTTTTGGTTTAACTATCTTTGCAATCTCCATCACTTTATCATAGTTGATGTATCCATCAAGTTCAACACCATACGTGAATGATTGGTAGTTTTTACCTGAAAAGCTTGGTTTACTTCCATGTGTTAGGTGTCCACCATGGCTCAAATCCATTCCCAAAATTTTGTCATAAGGTTTTAATAACGCTGCATAGACAGCCCCATTAGCTTGGCTTCCAGAGTGTGGTTGCACATTTGCAAATTTACAGTTAAAGAGTTCACACGCTCTATCAATGGCTAACTGTTCTACAGTATCAGCATTTTCACAACCACCATAATAGCGTTTATATGGGTAACCCTCTGCATATTTATTGGTAAATACTGAACCCATAGCCTCCATAACAGCTGGAATGGTAAAATTTTCAGAGGCAATCATCTCTAAATGGTCAGTTTGTCTCTCTAACTCTTTGTTAATAGCTTCAAATATCTCGGGGTCAAATGTTTCCATTGAGTAACTCATTGGTTTCCTTTTGGTTTAATTTTGTATTTATATCAAATATAATGTAAAATTATCATGATATTTATATATTATATTTGCGTAGGGTGTAGTCACTGACTACACCATATTAAAAAATCTTATGTTCTCTCCGAAATACGCTTTCTACAAGCATTTCCATCAATACAGAACATACCTTTACCTTTTTTAGCTGATTTTAGTTCATCAGGATTATCATTTCCACACTTTTTGCATCTCTTTTCATCAGAAACTTCAGGTGCTTTTTGGGCTTCTGGTCGCATAGCAGGGAAGAGTAGTACATCACGGATACTCTGTTGATTGGTTAGCATCATTACAAGTCTATCTATTCCAATTCCCTCTCCTGCTGTTGGAGTCATACCATAGCTAAGTGCTTTTACAAAGTCGGTATCCATATGCATCGCTTCATCATCGCCTGTTAACTCTTTGGCATCTACTTGGGCTTGAAATCTTTTGTATTGGTCAATAGGGTCATTAAGTTCAGAGAATCCATTTGCCAACTCTGCACCTGCTACAAAAAACTCAAAACGTTCAGCTATCTCTGGATTTGCATCACTTCTTCTAGCAAGTGGAGATATATCTATAGGATAATCTATAATAAAAGTAGGATTAATTAGTTTTGGTTCAACATATTCATCAAATAGTTCAGCTTGAATATAACCAATAGTCCAATTATCATCATATTTTAGATTGTTCTCTTTTAAAAATGCTAATCCTCTATCTCTATCCTCGGCTATCTCTCGTGGTACACCCCCAATATTGACAATAGAGTCAATCCATGTAACTCGTGCAAATGGTGTACTAAAGTCCACTTCATGCTCTCCATAAGGGAGTTTTCTATCTAATTTTAAATTATCAAATAGATAATCAAATAGCTCTTCGGTGAGTTCCATTAGCTCAATATAGGTTTTATATGCCCAATAGAACTCTATAACGGTAAATTCTGGGTTATGGGTTGCATCTATTCCCTCATTTCTAAAGTTTTTACCAATCTCAAATACAGCTTCCATTCCTCCAGTGATAAGTTGTTTCAAGTAAAGCTCTGGTGCAATTCTAAGAAATCTATCTACGCCTAAAGCGTTGTGATGGGTTGTAAATGGTTTGGCATTTGCTCCTCCTAAAATAGGGTGCATCATAGGTGTTTCAACTTCTAAGAAACCTTTATCTTCAAAGAAGCGTCTAATGCTAGATACAATATGAGAACGTAGTTTAAACCTTTTCGTCACTTCTGAATCCATTATCATATCAAGGTAACGCTGTCTATATTTAATCTCTGGGTCTTGAATACCATGAAACTTTTCAGGAAGAGGAGAGATGGCTTTTGTTATTAAGTTTACCTCTAAACAGTGAAGAGTAAGTTCGCCTGTACCTGTTACAAAAGGATACCCTTTTACCTCTATGATATCCCCAACTTCAAAAAGTTTTTTGACAACACTATTATAATAGTTCTCGGGTAGGTCATCACGATTAAAGTATATTTGTACTAATCCATCGCTATCTTCTATCTTGGCAAATCCTGCTTTTCCCATTATTCGTATAAATTTTAGACGACCTGTAAGACGATACTCTCTACTCTTATCTTGTTTAATCTCCTCTGTATCTATATCATGTACATAAGCAGACTCATTTAAAAAAGTTGCAGATGGAGTTCCTTTTTGTACTTGATTTGGATAAGGATTTATATCCTTTTCACGTAGTTTTTCTGTTTTTTTTATTCGTTCTTGAATATATTGATTATTAAATATCAAGAGTTCTCCTATGTTGTAATTTTATTGTGCTGTTTTGGGGGATAATTTTTTGTAGGGGTATCTATTTGGCTTGACAGACAGAACAGACACCCGTTATCTTCATAATGTGTCCAGTCATTTTGAAGTTAAACTTTTTTGCAATCTTCTCTTGTTGTTTCTCAATAGTTTTATCAAAAAACTCTTCAATCCTACCACATTTTAGGCAGACTAAATGGTCATGATGCTCTTTGAGTCCAAACTCATATTTTTTCCCTTGTACTCCAAATGAGATGGAACTAACTATATTCGCCTCTTCTAGTAGTGTAAGTGTACGATATACTGTAGCAATGCCAAGCTTAACTTGAGGGTAGCTTTTTTTGATAAGATTATAGATATCCTCAGGAGTGAAATGTCCATCATCATTATCATATATAATCTGTAGGATTAACTCTCTCTGTTTAGTATATTTTAATTTTGAAGAGCGTAATAGCTGTTTAAAATCTTCTAAAATCTCTTGATACTCTGTTTCTATCCTCATAAGCTTATGCTACCCTTTATATTATTTTGATAGGTTGCTATCTATAGTGCTAATAGTACTATTTGTTGAGTTTGTATCTATTGTGCTACTATTATTTTCTAATACTATTGTTAGATTATTATCACTATCTAAAATAGTTTTACCAACTTTAAACATTGGTTCAAAGAGTTTACTATTTTGTATATAGTTAGCTAGTTTTTCTTTTAAAAAGGTAGAGTTATTAAATCCAAAAATGATGAGTGCCAATATCGAAGCGTAACGAACAACTCCTATTAAATATCCGAAAAATCTACTAATAATACCAATTTCATCTGAACTAAAACCTGTAAAGATAGATGATATAATATTAAATATAATCCAAATTATTACAAAAACAGCTACAAAACCGATGACTGTTTGATACTGCACCATTGATTCTGGTAGAATTTCTTGTTTTACAATCAAATCTCCTACTATATCATTGATTCGTGCAGCTACAGCAATACCTCCAATAAGTCCTAAAAAGTTAAACAGCTCTTTAGAGAAGCCATTTACTAATCCCTTAATGGCAAGAAAAAGAGTGATAGCAATAAGAACTATATCTATAATTTGAAAATCCATATTTTAAACCTTAATTTTTAAGGAAATTATAACGAAAATTATTTAAAATTGATGTTCTTTTTTAACTCCTCTGGTTTATTTGCGTATTGAATAGCATCTTCTCTTGAAATTATCCCTTGCTTTCTTAGCTTTATAAGGATTTGAGTCTGTGTTTGCATTCCTGTTGTACCTTGACCTAGTTGCATTTGTGAATATATCTGATGTACTTTATCTTCACGAATTAAGTTTGAGATAGCATTATTTGGAATCATAATTTCAGGAACAGCAACTCTTCCTCCACCTACTTTAGGTAGTAGTGCTTGAGCAATAACACCTACTAATGATGAGGCTACCATTGTTCTAATTTGTGCTTGTTCATCTCCTCCAAAAACATCAATAATACGGTTAATAGTTCCTGGTGCAGAGTTGGTATGTAGAGTTCCAAATACCAAGTGACCTGTTTCAGCTGCTGTGAGTGCTGCTTCGATAGTCTCTTTGTCTCTCATCTCCCCAATAAATATAATATCAGGGTCTTGACGCATTGCATATTTTAGTGCTTTGGAGAAACTATTGGTATCGCTACCCAACTCTCTATGTGAAAAGACACACTTTTTATTTTGATGTATAAACTCTACTGGGTCTTCTACTGTTATAATATGTTTATGTTCAGTGAGATTTATCTCATTTAGCATGGCTGCTAAGGTAGTTGATTTACCAGAACCTGTAGGTCCTGTAACTAAAATAAGCCCTTTTTCACGTTTTATTAATCGCTTATATATCTCTGGAGCATTTAAATCATCAAGAGAGGGTATCTCTGTAGGAATAATACGAAAAGCAGCAGCAATATCTCCAAGAGTTTTATAGTAGTTTGCTCTAAATCGACCAATTCCAGGCAGAAGAAGAGCGAAATCTAGTTCAAGATGCTCTTCAAATGATTTTTTCTGTTTCTCTGTAAGCAGTCCGTATGTCATCTCTTCTATATCTTCACCTGTTAAAACAGGTAGATTAACAGCTTTGAGTGTACCATCAATTCTAATTTGAGGTTCGCTTCTACTTACAAGGTGTAAATCTGAAGCACCATGAGAGACAACGCTTTGGAGTAGTTTTTTTATATCTATAGCCATAAGGAGTATCCTAATATATAATTATTTTTCAATTCCTTATTTTAACATTAATTTATTATATTAATCTTATTCTATAATTTTAGGTACAATAAAAAAATCATCTTCTGCATTAGCTGTGTGGGCAAAGATAGATTGTGAAATCTCTCTATCTGTAGTTGGGTAATCTTCACGCATTGGTGTACCACCTGATAGAGTAGAGAAGCTAGGAGTTAAATTATCTGTATCTAATTCAGCTAAATTTTCAACATAAGCAACTATCTCTGTAAGTTGACCTGCTAACTCTTCTCTTTTATCATCTTCTATCTTTAACATAGAGAGTTTCTCCAATTTTGCTAATAGCGTGTTATCAATAATCACATTTATCCTTTTTATCTCAAAAATTTTATCTATCGCATTATATATTAAAAGAGTTTAATGTATAAGTGTGTAAAAAATATAAAAGGTTATTAATAATGAGCAATCTATTAGAAAAAAGTTATGTACATTCAGAAGAGTTAGAGGAGCTTTTAAAAGAGCGAGAAGCAGGTAAAGTTGATTTTATTTTAGTTGATGTACGAGAGCAGATGGAGTATGACCAAGGGCATATCAAAGGTGTGGATTTATTAAAACCAACATCAACCTTTCAATCATGGGCTCAAGGTTTTTTAGATGAGAATATGGATAAAACAGTGATTTTTACTTGTAGAACAGATAGTCGTTCAGGTCAAGTACAACGTGTATTTCAACAAAATGGAATGGCAAAAGTGATTAACCATGCAGGTGGTATCGTCTCTTATAGAGGAGAGATAGAGAGATAAACTGATATTTCACTCTTATGACTCATTTAAATGTTATAATTTTATATATAAAATTATTTTAATATAGGAATAAGAATTGCATACAACTAGACCCCTACCCATTGATAGAGAGATAAAAGTTGGCTCAAAAGAGTTTTTAGTTAGTAAAACTGATGAGAAAGGTATTATACTCTATGTAAATGATACCTTTTGTGATGTGACAGGTTATGAAGAGATAGAGGTATTGGGCAAAGCCCACAATATCGTTCGACATCCCGATATGCCTGCTGTTATATTTTTACTAATGTGGAGACAGATACAAAGTGGTAAAAATATTAGAGCTTTGATTAAAAATCTTGCACGTTCAGGAGAGTACTATTGGGTTAGTACAGATTTTGAGATACATAAAGAGAACGATTCAACCACTTATGTAGCATTTAGACGTGCTGTTCCTAAAAAATCTGTTCGTACCATTGAACCTCTCTATGAACATCTATTAAAAGTTGAAAAAGCACATGGATTAAAAGCATCTCTAGTTTATCTACAAGGTTTTTTAAATGAGAGACATCAGACATTTGAAGATTATATGGATTCTGTATTAAAACCAAAAGGTTTAATGGCTTTAATCTTTAATAAGATGAAAAACACTTTCTTAAAGTAGCATACTCTATAAAATTATTTTATATTAAAATATAAAAAGATTTATTTAAAGAGTAAATTACTATAATCAACGTTTATCTATACTATAAATTTGGAGAATGTGTAATGAGTGATACAATATATGATTTACTTGTTGTAGGAGGTGGTCCTGGGGGAATAGGGGCTATAGTAGAAGCCAAAATTTTAGGTTTAGGAAAAGTGTTATTGGTTGAAAAGAGCGATAATCACTCCCATACTATTCGTAAATTTTATAAAGCTAAAAAAAGGGTAGACAAAGATTGGCAAGGTCAAGCTGTTGACCTTGAAGGTCATATTGATTTTGTTGATGGAACAAAAGAGAGTACTCTTGATTATTTTGATTACCTATTAGATGATGAACAGATTGATAGTAGATTTAATTGTGAAGTTTTAAAAATTGAGAAACATAATGATATATTTAATATATATACATCTTGTGGAGATTTTAAAGCTAAAAATGTAATTATATCTATTGGTCGTATGGGAAAACCAAATAAACCAAGCTATAAGATACCTCCATCTTTACGTTCTAAAGTGGCATTTAATCTCGATAAGTGTGGCATTGGAGAGAGAGTTTTAATTGTTGGAGGTGGAGATTCAGCTGTTGAGTATGCTTGTGATTTGAGTCATAAGAATGAAGTTACTTTAACTTATAGACGAGAAGAGTTAACACGTCCAAACCCTACCAATCAAAAGATGATAAAAGAGTTTGCTAATGATAATCGTGTAGAGTTAAAATTGGGTATAGATATACAAGATATAGTTAATGAACATGGTAAAGCTCGTATTAACTTTATTGATGGAACTTATGAACTTTATGATAGCGTTGTCTATGCTATTGGTGGAACAACACCCAAAGATTTTCTAAAAGCATGTGGTGTCACGCTAGATAAAAAGGGAGAACCAATCTTTAATGAAAATTATGAGAGTGAAACTAAGGGATTATATATCGCAGGAGATATAGCTTTTGCTAGTGGTGGAAGTATAGCTATTGCACTTAATCATGGATATAGAATTGTGAA